>CALUQQ010000109.1 GCA_944322955.1 Candidatus Gastranaerophilales bacterium | reverse complement strand
ACAACATCTTCGCCTTTGTACTGAAATTTGTAATCAGTTTTTCTGTCAGAACGGATTGTGATTTTGTCCATTGTTTTTTCCTTTACTAGTCTTTCATTATACCGAGAGCATCAAAAAATATGCCCTCTTCCATTACTTCATTATACAGGTCTTCATCCTTTTTGAAACCCTCCATTGTATAAGGATAAAGGTCGATACAAACATTCATTTCGGTTTCAATTTTTCCGATAATCGGCCAAATTTCTTCGCGTTTTGCCTTATCTTCCGTGTCAAAAATTGCAACAAGTTCAATGTCTTCACCTTCATGGTTTTTGCCGTCCAAAAATTGACCGAAAAGATAAATACCCTTAAAATCGTCGAATTTTTTTCGGAACGCTGATGTCAAAACTTTTATGACGTCGTGAACGGGACTTGTCATAATATACTCCTTAATTCTTGTCTTGAAACGGTTTTCTGTTCGCCGGTTGCAAGATTTTTCACGGAAATTTTGCCTGCTTTAATCTCATCTTCGCCTAAAATTAAAGCGTAATCCGCAACTTTTGAAGCCTTTTCAAGTTGTTTTGTAAATTTTTTATTACTCAGGTCAAATTCTATATTAAATCCGTCTTTTCGTAATTCTTCCGCCAGTTCAAATGCATCAGCAGGTGAATTTGAAACAATATAACCGTTGAGTTTTTGAGGTTCAGAATCAGGCAAAAGTGAATTTAATCTTTCCATTCCCATTGCCCATCCGACCGCAGGTGTGTCGTCGCCACCGAGATTTTTTACAAGACTGTCATAACGGCCTCCTCCGCATACGGCGTTTTGGGAGCCTAAATTGTTTGATTTTATTTCAAAAACAGTTCTGTTATAGTAATCTAAACCACGTACAAGAAGTTTATTCACGCTGTATTTTACGCTTAATTTATCTAGATATGTCTTTAATTGCGCAAAATGTTCCGCGCATTCTTCACAAATATAATCAGCCTGGATAACCTTTTGAATTTCGGGTTTTTCAAAAATAGCTTTGCAGCTTTCGACTTTGCAATCCAAAAGTCTTAAAGGATTTTTTTCATATCTTGTTTTGCAGTCATCGCAAAGGTTGTCAAATTCCGGTTTTAAAACTTCTTTAAGTCTTTTTTTGAATTCTTCACGGCATTTTGGGCACCCGAGAGAATTTATTTCAACGGCTAAATCATTAAGACCTAGTGATTTTAGATAATTTACAGCCATCAAAATAACCTCAGCATCAGCTGTAGATTCTTTTATTCCGAACATTTCAACGCCGACTTGATGGAATTGTCTTTGTCTGCCTTTTTGCGGGCGTTCGTATCTGAACATCGGGCCTTTGTACCATAATTTTACGGGCGGCGATAGTCTTGCCATTCCATTTTCAATGTATGCTCGAACAACGCCTGCAGTATTTTCGGGGCGAAGTGTCAATGATCTGTCGCTTTTTTCAAAGGTGTACATTTCTTTATTTACAATATCGGTTGTGTCGCCTACTCCGCGTGCAAAAAGTTCCGTTGCCTCAAAAATCGGTGTCCTTATTTCTTTATATCCGTATCGGGTAAAGATTTTTAGGGCATTTTCTTCCAGAATGTGCCATTTATCAACCTCTTGAGGTAAAATGTCGTGCGTTCCTTTGATTACATTGATAATTTTTGTCATACGTTGATTATAGTAAGTTAAGTTTTGATTGTCAATCAGTATATTAAAAAAGCTCCTAAAAAGGAGCTTTGTAAATCCTCTATTGATTTGCCACAGCGTTGCCCTGTGACAGATTTTGCATTTTCTTAATTGCTTTTTTAAGCTGGACATCGTCTTTATTTTTTACGTTTTCTTCGGTCAATTCAACAACCAGATCGGGCGTTATACCTTTTTTGTTGATATCAGTGCCGTTTGGCGTTAAATATTTTTGAATTGTTATATTAAGTCCGGATTCATACGGCAGTTTGTTAATTTCCTGAACAAGACCTTTGCCGAAGGATTGTTCGCCGATTATAACACCTCTGTGGTTATCTTTGATTGCGCCCGAGAAGATTTCGCTTGCAGAGGCTGAACCTTTGTTAATCAAAACCACAAGCGGTTTATCGGTCACCATACCTTTTGCTGCGCGTTGGGTTTCTTTGTAACCGTCTCTGTCAACCGTGCTTACGATTACGCCGCCGTCTAAAAACATATCCGAGATATAAATGGCGTTACTTAAAAGTCCGCCCGGGTTCGATCTTAAATCTATTATAAATCCCTTTTTATCTTTTGAGTTAACCAGAATATCACTGAATTCTTTGGCGGCATTACGGCTTATAAATGAGCTTAGCCTTATATATCCGATGTCGTTCGGTAATGTAATATTATCAGGTAATTTTTGTGAAATTGATTTAATTTCAATTTCCGCACGAGTAATCGTGTACAATTTTGGTGCGGTATCTTTACGTTTGATAAGCAAAGTGACGGTTGTGCCTTCTTGCCCGCGGATTTGGTCGGCAGCTTTATCAACGGTAATCCCTTTTGTGCTTTTGCCGTTAATTTCAAGAATTTCGTCGTCAGCCAAAAGACCTGCTTTTTCTGCCGGTGTGTCCTCAATCGGTGCGATTACCATTAATTTTCCGTCTTTAACGCCTATTTGAATACCGATACCTTTTAGTGAACCTTTGATTGAACTTGTTTCTTCAGCAAATTCTTTAGGGTCTAAAAATTTTGTATACGGATCGTTTAAGCTTGCTATCATTGTATTGATTGCAACGTAGGCATCTTCATTTGTTTTTATAACATTGTCGTATTTATGACGCCATTTTGACCAATCCTGATTATTATTTGTCTGGTCAACAAATTTTGCATTCACAAGTCTCCAGACATTGTCATAAAGCTCAACGGGCGTGGATGCCATACTGTAATTTTTGACGACACATCCGAATAAAATCAGAAATGTCCACAAAAATATAAAACTTTTCCTCATAATGTTTCTCACTAAATTTTCCTCCACCTAACTCTTACGTTTTTATAGATGTTTTTTTCACAAATTAGTTCCATAAAAATTTAAAAGTCTTACAATATAATAGCATATATATAAAAAATGTGGAATACTTGAGTATTTTATTTATGGAATTGTAAAATTTTAAGTCCGCCTTTTTCTTTCGGGTGTGAGTCCGGTAATTCATAACATTTTATGCATCGGGCTTCATAGGTTTCATCGCCGCCAATCATTATCAGCGGAGAATTTTTATCCGCCGGTTCGCCGTCAATAAGTCTTTGAGTTCTTGTTGCCTCATCACACCCGCATTTCATACAGACTGCGTGGAGTTTGTCAACAGAGGTTGCTATACACATTAATTCCGGCATAGAACCAAACGGTTCTGCTTTAAAATCAAGTTCTAAACCCGTCCCGATTATTCTTTTTCCGTCTTGCATGAGCTTTGAAATAACTTTTACAATATTGCTGTCAAAAAATTGTAATTCGTCAATTGCAACAATTTCATCTTCCGGTTTTACAATGCTCAAAATTTGTATAGAATGTTTAACCTTAATTGCATCAAGCCACAAACCGTTTCTTGATTCGATATAATCACCTTTTGTACGTGTATCTACATCCGGTGAAATAACTTTTACTTTTTTCTTTGCAATAATACAGCGTCTTATTCTGCGTAAAAGTTCCTCTGTTTTGCCGCAGCTCATCGGACCTGTAATCAGTTCAAAACTATACCCTTGTATCATCCCGATATCCCCAAAAATATGTCGTATCTTTTACACTTTTTATTATACTCCCGAACAAACTTTTTGCAAAGTATACATTACGAATTTGTTAAGTAAAATTTTTTGCTGTATTTATAATGCAAAATTATCACAAAATGCCGGATTAATGTATATTATATTTAGAATTCTTGCTTAGGATTTTATCTTTAAGTTTTTTCAAACCGGCGCCGTAGAAGTATTTTAACTGTTCAGGGAAGCTGTTTTCTATATCCAGCAAGTACATGTCATGGACTATAAATTCTTTTAAAAGGAATACAATTTGTGGATTTTTGGTCCAGATAGCTTTTGTTTCCGCTTTGCCAAAAAGACCTTCAGTATTATCTGCCAGGAGAAATACCATACGTCCTTTGAGTGAAAGTTCAAGTTCTCTGCCATTTTTGTGTTTAAATACGGTGCCGAACGGACATTGAAAATTGTCATAGCCAACAATCTTTATATCAAGACCTCTGTTGTAAGCGTCAAAAAGGTGCTGTTCAATATATTTAAAGTCATGTGACCAAATTTCTATATAAATATCTGATTTGGCGGATTTTATTATTTCCGTCATTTTTTCTCTTATTTCATATAATCCCGAAACGGGGTGTATGGGGTCATTGTAGTCGTTTTTAACATCAGGAAGCTTTTTTTCCAAAAAATCAAGATTGGATTCAATTTTTCGTCTGTAGCGTTTTGTCAAATCTTTGGGTTTAATCGGAATAAAAGTCTGAGGCTTTTCGCCGGTAGAGGAGACAATTTTTGCAGTTTCAAGAGATTTGAGGGTATCGTAAGCCCTTGACTGCGGTATATCGGCAAGTTTTGCAACTTCATAGCCTGTTGCCGGATATTTTTTTAAAAGTGCAATGTAAACTTTTGCCTCATAGCTGTTTAATCCGAGTTCTTTTAAGCTTTCAATTAAGTCATTCATAAGGCAATTATAGCATATTTTTTCAAAATAAAAAAGCGGGAGTTTTCCCGCTTTTACCATACAACTTTTTCTATAAGTTCAATTTCATATCCGTCAGGGTCTTTAATGAAGGCAATTTTTGTCCCTTTTCCGTTTAAATCATAAGGTTCATACAAATATTCATAGCCCAGCCTGTGAAGTTTTTCCGTGAATTCGTCAAGCGATTTGACGGAAAAAGCCAGATGTCCAAAGCCTGTACCCAAATCATAGCCGTTTTCCGGTGTTTCGTCATTATATGTCAGTTCTAACTGTGTTGTACCGTCTTCATCATTTAAAAAATACAGTTCACAGTCTTCAAGGCGTTTTTTCTTATCCAGTGTCATATTCAAAAGTTCAGTATAAAATTTTACGCTTTTTTCAGCATTTTTAACCCTTATCATGGTGTGTAACAGTTTCATAAATTCTCCTTTTGAAAGATTATATCATAAGGGGCTGCCTTGTGCAATTATTCTTTATTGATTGAAAAGTATACTTCTTTAAGACGTTTTTTGCTTATATGAGTATAAAGCTGGGTTGTTGAAACATCGCTGTGTCCTAGAAGCTCCTGCACAACACGCAAGTCGGCTCCGTTTTCCAATAAGTGTGTTGCAAAACTGTGTCTGAGAGTATGAGGTGAGATTGTTTTGTGGATTTTTTTGCCCTGTGAGTGAATAAAATTATAAACATCTTGACGTGTAAGCTCTCTGCCGTGTTCGTGGATTAAAAGTTTTTTTGTATCCAAACGGTATTTTTGGATTAAATAATCTCTTTCAGGCAGATAATTTTTAACGGCTGCAACGGCTTTTTTCCCCATAGGTACAATTCTTTCTTTTGAACCTTTGCCATAGCATTGGATGTATTTGGCGTTTAAGTCATAGTCATTTATTTTTAAATTGACAAGTTCAGAAACACGGAGTCCGCAGTCATATAAAAGTTCAAGGATTACTTTTTGGAGTTTTGTCAAATGCTGGTTTAAAAGAGTTTCAATTTCTTGAAGGGTCATGACTTTCGGGAGTTTTTTGGGAACTTTTGGCTGCTCAAGAGTAAGCGTCGGGTTTGCCGTACAGTAATTATTGGCACACAGCCATTTGAAAAACCCCCTCAAAGATGCAATTTTTCGCATTACACTTGTCGGTGAATAGCGTTTTTCGTGAAGATTTCTGATGTATGTTGTAATTTGGCTTCTGTTTATATTTGAAAGTTCGCATTTTATATTTGATATAAAATCCGTTAAATCACGTCTGTAAGCCTGTGTTGTATTTTCAGACAAGCCCTTTTCTATGTCCAGATATTCTAAATATTCGGATAAAAGCTGCATGCTCATAATGCAAATTATAAAGCTTTTTTGAAAAATTTTAATGCTTTAAATGAATTATTTCCAAGGCAGAGTAAAGATAAATCGTGTGAATTTTCCTGTTTCACATTCCACAAAAATTTCTCCGTCGTGTGCGTTTATTATTTCTTTTACTATATAAAGACCCAAACCGGACGCGAGGGATTTGTTTTCTTTGCTCATTGAAACAAATTTGTCAAATATTTTATCAGGATTTGTCAGGTTAAAGTTGCAGCCTTTATTTTCAATTGACATGCAGATATTATTGTTTTTTTCAAAAAATTTGATTAGTATTTCGGTATTTGCAGGTGAATATTTGGCGGCATTGCTTAATAAATTGTTTACCGCACGCGTTAATTCCAAAATATCTATCTTTACAAATGTATTTTTTAAATTGTTTTGAATTTTTACGGTCTGATTTTTGTCGGATAAAAGATATTTGCAATCATCTATTACAGAATTTACAAAAATAACAAAATCCACAGGTACTTTGTGAATTTTGTATACTTCATTATTTAGTTTGTATCTGTCAAGAACATTTTCAATAAGATTTTTCATATATCTTAAACCGCCGTTTAAATTTTGCAAAAGTTCTTCTTGATATGGATTTAAAGGCGAAAGGTTGTGATCCTGAAGTAATTTTAATGCTAAAAGTCCTGAGTTGACCGGATTTTTTAAGTCATGTGAAACCATTGCCAGCAGAGATTCTTTATCTTTTAAATTTTCTTTTATTGAATTGTTCATTAACCTAAATCAGTAACCATCAATAATTAAATTCTACAGATTTTTTTTGAATATGAATATTACCCAAGTGACTAGAATTTTGCTTAAAAAAATATTAATGATAAAATGTAGGTATGGCAGATACTCTGGAAGAATTAATATCTCAAATAAAAGATCGGCTGGATATAGTTGATGTTGTGTCAGAGCAGGTAGTACTTAAAAAATCCGGCAATCATTATTGGGGATTGTGTCCTTTTCATAAAGAAAAAACGCCCTCTTTTTCGGTAAATCAGCAGCTCGGGATTTATAAATGTTTTGGCTGCGGTGCCGGCGGCGATGCTTTGTCTTTTATTATGAAAACAAAAAACATTGAGTTTATGGATTTGATAAAAGAGCTGGCGCAGCAATTCGGTCTGGAACTTCCCAAAAATCTTCGGCATGGGGAAGCTTCTAAAGACATTAAGCAGCAAATGATGAATGCTTGTGCCCGTGCAGTTGAATTTTATTCAAATTATTTGTTAAAAAATTCTGACTCCTCAACTGAAAATGTTTTGAAATATCTTACAAAACGCGGAATTTCAAAAGATATTATAAAAAAATTTCATCTTGGCCTTGCTCCTAAAAGTTATACGGCATTATATGATGAATTGAAAAAGGATTTTTCCGATGAAATTTTGGAAAAAGCAAATATTGTAATACCCGGTCGTGAAAGTCGCTTTATTGATAGATTCAGAAACAGAATTATAATTCCGATACAAAATGAATTCGGCGATTTTGTGGCCTTCGGCGCCCGTGCAATTGAAGAAGGACAATCACCAAAGTATTTAAATTCCTCCGACTCTCTTATTTACAATAAAAGCAAGCTTTTGTACGGATTATATACTGCAAAAGAAGCCATAAAAGAGCAGGATAGTGTTGTTTTGATGGAAGGGTATTTTGATGTAATATCAGCTCAGGCACATGGCATTGAAAATTGTGTTGCAGCCTGCGGTACAGCGTTGACTCAAGAGCATGTCAAACTTCTTTCCAGATATACAAAATCAAGAAAGATTTATCTTTCTTTTGATACGGATTCCGCCGGTCAAAAAGCGACTGATAGAGGTGCTGAAATTATTAAAGAAGTTTTTGAAGGCGTAGGAAATATAAAACTTTTTGACGAAAGTTATATATCTACCTCCGACGACAAATATGCGTGCGAAATCCGTGTAATTTCACCGCCGGAAGGCAAAGACCCTGATGAATTTATACGTTCTGTCGGCGCGGAAAGCTATAGACGCTATATGGAAGATGCTCCGCTTTTGGTTGATTTTCAGCTTAATCATATTTTAAAAGATAAAGAAAAATATAAAACACCTGTGGAAAAAGCACGTTTTGTTAAAACAATTATTCCTGTTTTGCAGGAGATAGGTAATAAAATTGTAAGAGCCGAATATGTTGAAATGGTTGCACAGGCGCTTGATTTGGATTCAAAAGTTCTTTTACGCGAGGTTAATTCTTTTGTCCGGCATGAGGCCGCACCTGAAATTTTTGTTAAGAATGTAACAAAAAATGTTTCAATTATGGAAAAAGCGCAAAAAAATTTATTGAGTGTTTTTCTAGTACCCGAAAGCCCCTTAAGTTTTGATAATATTAAGACTATAATAGGCGATACGGCATTTGAAAACGAAACGTTAATAATTGTAAAATCTACAATTGACAAATTGACATGTACCGTAAATAATGTAAAGGAATTAATTGAACATTTATACACGGAATTTATTCAAAACCCGGATTTACAGGCAATTGTAACGGATTTAACAAGTATTTCGGAAAGTTATAAAAATCTGTCCCCAAAAGACTTTGAAAATATAATTAAAGAAAATATTAATAAGATAAAGCAATGTCAACGGGAAAAAGAAAAAGAAAAAATGCGTGATTTATACATAAATGTAAATGACGATGACACCGAAGCCCTGAAAATTCAAATGCAATTAAGAGATAAAATTAATAATCGGAGAAAAGTTAATGAGTAAAAAAAGACAACCCAATTCCTCAGTTGTAAGCGTTATGGAAGATGAAACATTAGATTTACAAGATTTAGATGAGGATGCTGTTTTAGAGTCTGAAAATGATAGTGTAAACTACATGAATATGGATATTAGTACCGATAATATTGAAGATATTGTTACCTCAAAAATCGGAAATAAGATGAATATGGATGACATTTATATGATGTCAGGTTCCGATGAAGAACAGGAAGAAGCTGATTTTGATCTGCCCAAAGGTATTGCAGTGGACGATCCTGTCAGATTATATTTAAGAGAAATCGGAAGGATTAAACTTTTATCTGCAAAGGAAGAAATTGAACTTGCCAGAAAAATTTTGCAAGGCGGTACACCTGGTGCTATTGCAAAAAGAAAACTTGTTCAGGCAAATTTGCGCCTCGTTGTCAGTATTGCCAAAAAATATGTCGGACGCGGAATGCTGTTTTTAGACCTTATTCAAGAAGGCAACCTAGGCTTAATCCGTGCGGCTGAAAAGTTCGATCATGAACGCGGTTTTAAATTCTCAACTTATGCAACTTGGTGGATTAGGCAGGCAATTACACGTGCTATTGCTGATCAGGCAAGAACAATTCGTATTCCTGTACATATGGTTGAAACAATTAACAAGCTGAAAAAAGTTACCCGGCGTTTGGCTCAGGAACTTTCAAGAAAACCGACTGAAGATGAACTTGCAATTGAAATGAATGTTTCTATCCCGAAACTTCGTGAAATTATTAAAATCGCTCAGGAACCTTTATCATTGGAAACTCCTATAGGTAAGGAAGAAGATTCTCGTCTTGGTGATTTTATTGAAGATAAAGAAGCTGACGCTCCTATTAAAACGGTTGCCTCTGAACTTTTGAGAGAAGATTTGGCAGAAGTTTTATGCACATTATCCCCTAGAGAACGTGATGTTTTGAGATTGCGTTTCGGTATGGATGACGGACGTCAAAGAACTCTTGAAGAAGTAGGACAATTGTTCGGTGTAACCCGTGAGCGTATCAGACAAATTGAAGCTAAAGCTTTGAGAAAACTTCGTCACCCGAACAGATCCAAACGCTTAAGAGAATATGTAGAATCATAATAAAAAAGGCTGACAGCGGTCAGCCTTTAAATTTGTGTGTGAGTAAATGTGATTTTATAAGTCTAAATTTTGAATTCTTTATTCAGCGCTTGGATAAATGGGGATGAGGCCATTTTTCTCTCCATGTCAATCATTGCAAAATTATTATCCAATTCTGCTATGCCTTCAGTTGTAGTAGCAGAAATGGCTGTGTCTTTGAGGTTTAAGCCTTTTAATGTCTCACCCCAAAAATCTTTGTCAATTTTTGTGCCGCCGGGTTTTGCAAAATTAATTCCGTAAGCACTTGCTGCATTTTGGGTAAGCAAATCTTCACCCAAATCTTTTACAAATTTGTTGTCTACTACCTGTTCCGTTACCTTTTCTTCCTTTTGAACATCTTTGGAGTTCGGCAGTTCTTTGCCGATTCTTAAATTGTTTACCTTTCCTTTTCCGTTAAATTCGATTGCCATTACATGACTCCTTTTATTTACTCACATGTAATTTATCGGTATATTTTTTAATTTTCTTTAATCAAAAAGCAGATTTTCATCTATTTATTTTACAAAATTTAATAATTTGCATATAAAAGTGATTTATACATCAAATGTAACAAAATGTAAAAACGAATTTAAAAATGGCTGAAATGCAGTTATAATGCCGGTATGGTATGGTCGAATTGCGTACTATTAAAGAATTTAACCCAGATGTCGATATGAATATTAATAGTACAACTAGGCATAGGAGTTATTTTCATGACAATACCGGAAAATGTTGATTTAGGAATTAAAGGGCGTTTTGGTGTTGTAAATTTTAACGCATTGAAAGACGGTGTTAAACAATCAGAATTGAAAAATCCGGAACAAATAATGCTGTTTAATAAGATTGATAAGGACGGCAACGGTATTATATCAGAAAACGAACTTCAGGAACTTGTTACTTCACTTGGGAATTATGCTGAAGACGGAAAAATAACAAGACGTGAAGCAAGACAATATTTGTTTGATGCTATAGATTCCGGAAAATATTCCGAAAGTCTTGAAAGTTATATTGAAACAATGAACAATATGCATATTGTTTCGGCGAGAGGTAAAAATGGAACAAGTGATTGGTATAGCCAAGTTGGTGACGGAAGTAATAATGTTAATCCAGGCGTAATTCGTGGTGAGGGGTCGTTTAGAAATTCCCGTAGGGAAGAAGCCGGTTTAATAGAAGATATTGCTAAGAAATATGGAGATCCTTATCGTGTGACTCAATCTTCAAAAGTTAAATTGACCGGCATCCCTGATGAATATTTACCTTTTGATGAGGCAATTGGTGATTTATACTACCATTACTATCCCGATGGTAAATCTTTGAATTTTTATTATAAAGAGATGCACAGAACCTCTAAAGAGGCATTAAATCTTATAGCTAATACAGCTCCTGAAAGAGAAATCTTATCTAAGATTGCTGAGCATTATCAATATGCAGCTAATGCAAGACCTTATGGACAAATTAATAATTCATTATTTATGAATGAAATAAATACTATGTTAACGAAAGCCGGTTTGAAAACTATGCCTCATGGTATTTTAGATCATGCGGCACAGCGTTTGCAGCCTGATACGTTTAAAAAATATTTTATTGATCAATACTATGCAACAGCTTTAACCTAAAGTTTTTGTTTCAATAAATTTTCCCCAACCAGTGAATGTGTGATAGTTATGATTGTTTTTATAATTTGAATTATGGATATAATAATTTCTTCAAACAACAATGAGC
>CALUQQ010000108.1 GCA_944322955.1 Candidatus Gastranaerophilales bacterium | reverse complement strand
TGCGGCGGAACCGTGCGGCAGTCCATCCGGCGATGAGCGCCAGCAGGCACGACTTGAGCAGCACCGCCGGCAGCACCGCCGCGGCCGGCATGCCGAAGAGCAGCGAATTGGCAAGAGGTGACGCCACATGCCCTATAGAACGCATTCAGCGTGAAATTTTACTGGTGCCTGAGACCATGACTATGGACAATCTGGTTTTAGAATTCAAAAAACGCAAAGGTCAAATGGCAATTGTAGTTGACGAATTCGGCGGAACATCAGGGCTTATAACACTTGAAGATGTAATTGAAGAAATTTTCGGCGATGTTCAGGATGAATTTGACGAAGAAGAAGAACAAGAATGCGACATCAAAGAAATTGCGCCAAATACATATATAGCAAATGCAATGATGCGAACCGATGAAATCGCGGAATACTTCAATATTGATGAAGAAGCTATTGATGACGAGGATATCGACACAATCGGCGGGCTTGTTGTAAAACTTCTGGGCAGAATTGCAGAAGTCGGCGATACCGTCACTCATCTTGGCTTAACCTTTATCGTAAAAGAAATTGAAGGCGCACGTATAACTAAACTTGAAATTATAAAAGAAGAAACTCCCGTTGCCGAACAGGTTCAGGAATAAAATCTACATCACTTTAATGATATTTTATTTTTTTCCTCTTTTTAGTTGATGTAGTCAGCCCTATATTGTATAGAATAAAAATATATTGAACAATATTTGGGCGGATTAATGAGTCAAGATTTCGATTTTACATCGTATAATAACATAAAGCGTTTATCGGAAGATGAGCTTACGGCACTATGGGGAAAATACCTTGCCGATAAAAGTGACAAAGCTTCAAGAGATGCGTTAATCGTGCAATATATTTATCTAATCCGTTATGTGGTAGGCAGAGTCAGAGTAACGCTGCCCGCAACAATTTCAATTGAAGATATTGCAGGCTACGGGGTGGAAGGACTTATAAATGCAATCGAAAGATACTCCCCGCAAAAAAATACCAGATTTGAAACTTACGCACTTATAAGAATCAGAGGGGCAATACTTGATAAAATACGTTCACAGGACTTTTTGCCAAGAAGTGTACGTCAAAAAATAAAAGTTTTGAAAGAAGCACAAGAATCCCTGAAACAAGAACTCGGCCGCATGCCCACCACACAGGAAATAGCAAACAAAGTTGACATGGAGCCGGAAAAAGTAAACCAGCTGTTGTCAGAAGACGTGACAATCACATCAATTTACGACAAAAAAGGCAGTGCCGAAGACAGCGTTGAAATTATAGACACAATTCAGGATACCAATAAACTTAACCCGCAGGAAAATGCAGAAGAAAAAAACGTTAAACAGCAACTGGAGAAGGCATTGATGAGATTACCCGAAAGAGAACGCATTATAATGGTACTTTACTATCAGGAAAACATGACGCTGAAAGAAATAGGCGAAACCATCAACATGTCAGAATCCCGTGTATGCCAATTACATGCTCAGGCCATTATGAAATTAAAAAATATCCTAAGCGAAAATCGTTCGAACCGCCTGAGTCAGTCAATTGTTGCCTAACGTTCTGCTTTGTAATCAATTATTACAAAATCAATCCTGTTATTCATTTTAGCATTTTTTGAAACACTGTCTACATATGGCATAAATTCACCATACCCAATACAATAAAGCCTTTCCGGCGAAATTTTCAAATACCGCATCAAATACATAGTAATACTATGAGCCCTTGCAAGGGATAATTCCCAGTTTGCTTTATAACTTGACAAATCAGGGTTTGCATTTTCAGTATGCCCTTCAATGACACAGGATTTATCTGTTTGCGCAAGAACAGTACCTATTGAATTCAAAACGCATAACCCGTCGCGCTTAATTTTTTCCTGAGCATTATTAAAAAACACATTTTCATCAATACTGACAATCAGTCCTCTGGGTACATAAGTAAAATACATTGCACCGTCAGGTTTGACAGTAGCTCTAAACAACTCTTCAATCTTTTGCATCTCAGACATGTCATACACTGCGTAAGCCATAGGCGTATTCAAAAAAATTACACCTGCCGTAAATATTAAATTAAAAACCCTAAAAAATCTCATTAGAGATATTATTTGCCACAAAAACGCTAAAATAATCCCCTGACATGGTTAAGGCTTAATTATAGAAACGACATACCAATCATTAAAATACTTATTTGCACAATCCTTTATCTGCTCTGGCGTTACGGATTTAATTTTTTCTTTTGCAATTTCATTAAAATCAAAGCCGAGCCCCGTAATCGCATAATGCGCATACGTCGCGGCCTGCTGATTATTATCTTCCTGCGAAAATGCCCATTTGCCTATAATATTATTCTTGGCGTTTGTAAGTTCTTCTTCAGACACCAAATTATTTTTTATCTTATCAATTTCTTCCTTGAAACCTTTCAAAGAAACTTCAATATTTTTAGGCTCAGTAGCGATATAAATTGAAAAATTCGCACAAAGCCTTGCAACATCATAAGAACTTCTGACGACATAAGCAAGACCTTTTTTATCGCGGAGTTCCAAAAATAATCTTGATGACAGTCCTGAGGCACCAAGAATTATATTCATCAAAGCCAGTACCGGATAATCATTTTGACTTGCGGTATCAACAAGCCAACCTTGAATTATATGAGCCTGATTAGCGTCCGGCTTGATTATTTCAACGTTTTTTACTTCGTTTAAAACAGGAATTCTCAAATCCGGAAGTTTTTCAATTGACGGCGGGATGTCGCCGAAATGTGCATTTAACTTATTTTCAACATCTTCAAATTCCAAATCTCCCACAACTGCAATAACCTTTTTGCTGTTATTCATAAAAGTTTTATACCCGCGCAAAACATCGTCACGTGTAACATTCGGCAAGTTTTCCAGAATAACCGTATTTGTATAACCATAATGATGATTCGGATACAAATTCCGATAAAAATTATCCACCACCTTAGCTCTTGGAGAGTCAAGCTGTGCGACGATTTCTCCAGAAAATTTTACACGCTCTTTTTCAAAATCTTCAAATGTAGAATTTTTAATAATATCTTCAAAAATTTCAAGCGCCTTGTCAAAATCTTCATTCAAACAAACAAATTTAAGCTTTAAATAATCCAATTTCAGCTCGCTTGTAAATTCAATCGCATACCTGTCTAGTTCTTCGGACAACTGTTCTGCGGTTCTATTTTTGGTTCCCTGCATAAAAAGACGCGTCATCAAAGAATAATCACCCGGATTCGGAACAGGATCGTTCAATGACAAATTAAAACACAATGCAACACGCGGGGTGTTTCTGTTTCGTTTATAAAGAACTTCAATATTGTTTTTTAAATTAAAAATTTTCTTATCCATCACTCTCTCCTAAGAACTATCCTAACATAAATTAACGGCTATTGCAAACACAAAAAAGGCGCGGATTTTCCGCGCCTCCAATATATTTATCCGATAAAATTACTTGCCGAATAATACTGCTCTTGCTGAAGCTGTTGCAGGTTCAACTGTCTGTCCGTGAAATATTACAGGATATATATCTGTTATTTCTGAAGAGTCACATTGCCCCTCATCTGCCTCAGCGCAGTAAATAACCTTATTAGGGCCGGTTGCACCGTTTACGTCAATAAAACCATAACAGTTGTTAAATACGGCCTCCGTATCAGTACATTTTTCTGCGTTTACATTATACCAAAAAGCAGTTCCGTCAGCAAATGAATATTTTCTATAATCACCAATTGTTGTTGAAATTGACTTTTTCATTGCTGCAATACCATCGGAAGAACAACTTATTGCTCCGCCTGTTCCTGTTCCTTGTCCACCACCAGTTGCTTGTGGAGGTTGATATCCACTACCATCTGTTTTTGGAACACATTGAATGGTATAATCCAACATCGGCGCAGCATCATTTTCTGTTAAAGTAGGCGCTGTTGCGTCTTCCGCCACATAAGAAGGTGAAATTTCTGTTGCAGACTGCATACGTTCGCCTAAAATATCTGATAGCTTAGTACCTGTATCCGCGTCGTCAGCAGCAATTGTTGAAAAATCAGTATCATCAATTGCAATATTCATGATTACAGCCTGATTCAATGTTGACAATGCTTTTTTGTAAGCTGTCTTAAATTGTGCTCCGTTTGTGTTGGATATCAATGTCGGAATAGTC
>CALUQQ010000107.1 GCA_944322955.1 Candidatus Gastranaerophilales bacterium | reverse complement strand
TTTCGTAGATATTATAGAGCTTGATTTTTCCGTCCAGAAATGCAAAAACAGCTTCTTCATTTGCTGCATTAAGGCATGTTGTCATTGTTCCGCCTGTTTTGCCTGCTTTGTAGGCAAGTTTTACGCATGGGAATTTTTCAAAATCAGGTTTTTCAAAGTCCAGCCGCGCAATTTCCGCAAAACTGAAACTTTTTGACTTTATCCCCTCAAATCTTTCAGGATAAGATATGGCATATTGAATGGGGATGTGCATACTAGGCAGTCCTATTTGAGCGATTACACTGCCGTCTTTATATTCAATTGCGGAATGTACAATGCTTTGCGGGTGAATTACAACTTCTATATCATCATAATCAAATCCGAAAAGGTGGTGTGCTTCAATGATTTCCAGCCCTTTGTTCATCAAAGTCGCGCTGTCAACAGTTATTTTTTTACCCATATGCCATTTTGGGTGCGCAAGTGCCTCTTTTACTGTTGCGTTTTTCATATCATCAACGGATTTGTGTAGAAAAGGTCCGCCGGAGGCTGTAATAATTAATTTATCCACCTGAGAAATATCTTTTATGCACTGGTGGATTGCGCAGTGTTCGCTGTCAACCGGAATAATTCTTACCCCGTGTTTTTTCGCTTCTTGCATTACGATATCGCCCGCCATAACAAGGGTTTCTTTATTTGCAAGCGCAATATTTATGCCGTTTTTTATTGCGGTAAGCGTTGGGCGTAATCCGATTTTGCCTGAACATGCGACTAAAATTATTTCGTTTTCTTTGTCAGAACAGATTTTTTCAAGTCCTTGTTCACCAAGAACCGTGTATTTGGGGTGAAATTTTTTTGCCTGTGCATCCAAAAGTTCCTTATTATGTCCGCCTGCAAGGGCAATTATTTCGAATTTATCCTGAAGTTTTTCAAGAACTTCCAGTGCCTGTGTCCCGATTGATCCAGTGGAGCCGATTATGCTTATTTTTTTCTTTTTCATAAAAGTATTATATTACAAATAAAATATGACGGGTATTTTTTCGGTATACCCAATTTATACACATTTTTTAATCGTCACATTTGTTTTTACCGTTCCAGGACAAATCTTTGCAGTGCAGATAATCCATATTGCCATTTTGGATAATCCAGCCCGTGCAGTGGGTTGTATTTTTACCGCTCAAACAATTTTCTTCAAATTCTGATTCGTTTAAACCGGTCGGTATTATATAATCTTTTTTTAAACTAAAATTAAAGGTATATTTGCGATATTTTTTTTCGTTGTTTTCGTACTCTTCCATAGCTCCACCGTCAGTAACAATATACACATCTCCGCATTTTACGTCGCCGGTGCAACGGGATGGGGTAAGCCATACTTCTCTAAGGGCGATACCATTTGCCAGTGTAATTCCTCCTGTTGTAGCTTCAGGATTGTTTGAATCAACTTCTAATTCTTTATATTGTGCATTTTTTAAATAGGGTAATATTTTTTCATAAAATTTGTTAATGTTGTTTATAGATGTTTCATTGAAATTTACATTGCCGTCATCGTCCTCTATTGTTTCGGAGTCGGATAATCCCCAAGTACTAATTGGGCCGTTTTCAATTACTGCAAGTTTGTATGCTTCGGAGAAAATACTGTAAAATTGTTTGACTTTTACAACTGTGGCTCTTTCATCATATTTTTGAATAAGAACGGGTATTGTCATGGCCGCCACGACACCGATTATTCCAAGTGTTATAAGCACCTCTGCAAGAGTAAAGGCGGCTTTTTTTTGAAGTTGATAGGAGGGCTGATATTTCTTAATAAAATCTCTAAAACCTAAGCTCCAAGCCAATTTCGGGGGGGGGTGGCTTGCTGAACCGCTTTTGCAGTCTTTGTTTTCATGAAGTTATCCTCCTGTTTTCTTTATTAAATCATATTTTTTAATTTTGTCAAGTTAATTTTTTACAATGGAAAGTGTATAATTATTATTAAAATATTTGTTTGCGGTTTCAATAATATCGGATTCTGTTACGTTATTGATAAGCTTTGAGTAATCATTTTTGAAGTTGTATCCGCGTTTAGAGGCTTCAAACCATCCTATAGAGGAGGCTTTTTCAAGATTTGTTTCTTGTGAGATTACAAATTGTCCGATTAATTTATCTTTTGCATCTTGAAGTTCTTTTGTCCCGACATATTCCGTTTTGAGTCTATTAATTTCCTCAAATAATTTGCGTTTTGCTTTTTCAAGAGTATTCGGATTTGTTCCGATATAGACTACGAAATTACCTCTAAGCATGCTCGGGTTAAAACTGGAGCCCAGCTGATATGCAAGCCCTTCTTGATCTCTGAGATTTTTAAAAAGGCGTGAGCTCATGCCTGAGCCTATTATGGAATCAATTACCTGCAGCGTAGCGTAATCTTTGATATTTAAAAGGCCTGTGGTCTGCCATCCTAAAAATATCCAGGCAGTTTCTGTATTTTTATCAATTTGGGTCGAAATCCGCGGCGTTTTTATTTCAGGAATTGAGTATTTACCATAGTCGAAAAGGGATCCTTGACCGGATGAAAAAATTTTTGTTAATTCCGTAATGGTTTTTTCTTTATCAATATTGCCGTTTATTGAAATTACGATGTTTTGCGGTGCAAATAAAGTTTTGTAGTATTCTTGTATATCTTTTTGTTCAATTTGCGGCATTGTTTTTTCAAGGATTTTGGTGGAATTTGAATAGACGCTTCCCTGATAAATAAGGGTATTATATTCTTCAATTGCTTTTTGCAGCGGAAGGTCACGGTTTTTACGGATAGAATTGATTTTTTCCGCACGTGCCTTTTCAATTTCATAATCGTCAAGGATAGCGTTATTTACTATTTCGTTTAAAATATCCAGAGTTTTGTTATATTCGGTTTTTGTGGTCAGAATATTTAAGGTAAAGGTGTCTCCCTTTGAAATCGGAGAAATTTTAATCCCGTTGTTTTCCATAATTTCAGCAAGTTCAGAGGAGGAATATTTTTTAGTCCCTTTAAGCAGAACAGAGGCCGTTAATTTTCCTGTGCCGGGTATTTTTTCAAGAAATTCACCGCCTTTTGAAAAAATACTTATGGCAATTATGTCATTAGCTGAATTAGGAGTTAAAAGTAATACGGCACCGTTTGAAAGAGTATATTTTTGAGTTTCGGAGTTTTCGTTTATAAAAGTTGCTGTTGTGTTTAAAGGTTGTTTGTTTGAAATTTGGATTTCTTTTGATGTTTCTGGTAAAACAATTGAAACAGCACTTTTTTCTATAACAAGATATTTATTTGCAACATGTTTTACGTCAGCTGGTGAAACTTTTTTTATATTTTCAATGTAATTTTCATAGAATTTTGTTCCGCCGGTCGTGACTGCTGTATAACCTATTTCTTGCGCAATATTAGTTACGGATTCTCTTGAGTAATAGGTGTCGCGTTCAATTAAGTTTTGCGCCAGTCTTACTTGTTCGGATGTGACACCTTTTTTTCTAATTTCGTTAATTTCGTCAAAGATATTTTTTTCAAGTTTTTTAGCATTCTCAGGCGTGAAGTTGGCAGAAATATAGAAAAGGCCGTCTTCTTTAAATGTTGCGTTAGATGCGGATATACCAAATGCCAGTTGTTTTTCGTCTTTTATTTTTTTGTATAGTACAGATGATCTGCCTCCTCCTAAAATCGCAGACAAAACATCAAGTGCATACGAATCATTATCAGTTATGCTGCCCCCGCGAAAACCTATTAACATATATCCTGTTTGAGTTTCGGCATATTCAGTTTTTCTAAGTTGTGAAGTCAGGGGTTTTTCTTTAGGAAATTTGTTTTTCGGTACTTTTTTGTATTCGGAGTTAAATTCTGCCTCAACTTTTTTTAAGGCAGTTTGAGTATCTACATCTCCCACTATAATTGTTATCATGTTTGAAGGTGAATAGTATTTTTCGAAATAATCAAGAATTTCTTCACGCGTAATTGTTTCTATAATTTGGCTTGTGCCGATTACTTTACGTTTATAAGGGTGATTTGTATACATCATATTAATAAGATTGTCGTAGACTTTTGTCTGGGGTGAATTTTTGTCTTTTGAAATTTCTTCTAAGACAACTTTTCTTTCCTTTTCCATTTCTTTTCGCGGAATAAGAGGATTTTGCAGCATGTCAGCGTGCATATCAAGTGCAAGGTCAAAGTCTTTTGACGGGATGGTTATATAATAATGCGTAAAGTCTTTGCTAGTGGCGGCGTTGTTTACAGCCCCTTTTGCTTCTAAAATTTTGTCGAATTCTCCTGGCTCATAGTGAGTGGTTCCTTTGAAAAATAAATGCTCCAAAAAGTGTGATACACCGTTATTTTTATTATTTTCATTGATTGATCCTGTTTTAACCCAGGTATCAATTGTTACAATCGGATTTGTGCGGATTTCTTTTATTATAACGGTCTGGCCATTATCAAGTTTAAAAACGTTAAAATCTTCTGCAAAACAATAGCTGCCCGCTAAAAATAAAAACAAAAATATAATAAATTTTCTCATAATATCCCCTTTTTATTAAAATATTACTATAAAATATTTAATAAAAAAAGTGCTTAAACGGTTATCTTTTAATATGCTTAATTATTTTATACAGCCCGAAAAGTGCAGCAGTTCCAAAAGTACACCAAACGCCGATAGGCGTCTTTTTTCTGTCTGCCGGTTTTTCTTTTTGTTTTTTTACATATATATCTTCGCATATTTTGTTAAAATCACGGGTAGCTTTTATATGCGAATATAATTCAGGGGCAGGATGCTTGTCCGGCACTGATATTACACCCAGAACAAACGGCGGATTGTGCATTGGTTTATTAAGATTATTTTCTTTCACTACCACTTCCATAGCAATATTAAAACAATTAGTGTAAAAAAATTGCCAATTTTTTGTATTTATATTAAGATATTATCAACTTTTGATTGACTTGTTGATTAATTTGGTTTAAAATGAGAATGATTATCAAGTTGAGGTATAAAGTATGAATTATTCAAGACAAAGAGAAGTTGTACTGGATGCATTAAAGGAAAATGTAATACATCCTACTGCTGAAAAATTGTATTCAATAATTCAGATTGAATATCCCGAAGTCAGTAAAGCTACACTGTACAGAAATTTGAGTCAGCTTGCTGATGCAGGAATAATTAAAAAAATTGACGGGCTTGAAACATCTTCACATTTTGATCATAATACACATTTGCATTATCATTTTATTTGCGAAAAATGTGGCAGGGTGTATGATGTAACTTCAAGTGTGGCAGAGGATGTGGTTAAAAAGACAGAGGAAGAAACAGGCTTTAAGATTACAAGTCATGAAATAGTTTTTAAGGGTTTGTGTAAAGACTGTCAAAAATAAAAAGGAGAGAAATTATGGAAAAGTATTTATGCACAGTATGCGGTTATGTTTATGATCCGGCGGAAAATGACGGTGTCCCTTTTAAAAAGCTTCCGGACGACTGGACATGTCCTTTGTGCGCGATGCCTAAAGAAATGTTTGAAGAAGTAAAAGAGTAAGGTGGATTATGGATTTGAAAGGAACAAAGACAGAAAAAAATTTGCTGGCTGCATTTTCGGGTGAATCTCAGGCCAGAAATAAGTATACTTATTATGCCTCTCAGGCTAAAAAAGAAGGTTTTGTTCAGATAAGTAAAATATTTGAAGAAACAGCTAATAACGAAAAAGAACATGCTAAAATTTGGTTCAAATACCTGCATGACGGAAAAGTCCCCGAAACTTTGAAAGCCCTTGAAGATGCGGCGAACGGCGAAAATTACGAGTGGACTGAAATGTACGCTCAATTTGCAAGAGAAGCTAAAGAAGAAGGCTTTACGGAACTTGCAGTTCTTTTTGAAATGGTTGGAAAAATTGAAAAAGAGCACGAAGAACGTTACAGAAAATTATTGGAAAATGTTAAAACCGACACTGTTTTTAATAAACAGGCAAAAGTTGTCTGGGAATGCGCAAACTGCGGGCATGTTTTTGAAGGTGAAAATGCTCCGGAATTATGTCCTGTATGTAAACATCCGAAAGCTTATTTTTTCATGAAAGCTAAAAATTATTAATTGGTCGGCATAGCTCCATCGGGGGCTTTGCCGATTTTTTAAACCCGTTATATAAATAGTAAAGGAGAAACAATGAAGTTCCGTGAAATTAAAAATAATGTTTTTTATTGCGGATTAAATGACAAAGAACGCAAAATTTTTGATGAGCTTATTCCGCTTGAGATGGGAACAAGCTATAATTCATATCTTGTTAAAGGTTCGGAGAAAATTGCGCTTATTGACACTATGTATCCGCCGAAATCAGAAGAATATCTTAAAAATTTGGATGAAAACAATATTAATAAAGTTGATTATATTATTGCAAATCACGGGGAACAGGATCACACCGGTACTTTACCAAAATTGATTGAAAAATATTCCGATGCCGTTATTGTAACTAATCAGTTTTGCAAAAATAATATAATGGAAATGCTTTTAATTCCTGAAAATCGTATTCAGGTTATTAAAAATGAGGAAGAACTTTCTCTTGGAGATAAAACTTTGAGATTTTTTATGGCCCCCGGAGTTCACTGGCCTGATACGATGTTTACGTATATTGTAGAGGATAATCTTCTTTGCACTTGTGATTTTTTAGGGGCGCATTATACGTTTGAAGATATTTTTGCTGATGACAGTAAAGAACTTGAACATTCCGCCAAACGCTATTATGCGGAAATTATGATGCCGTTTAGAAAAATGTGTCAGAAATATACAAGACAGGTTAGGGAATTGAATCCTGAGATGATTTTGCCGAGTCATGGCCCTATTTATAAAAATCCGAAATTTATTTTAGATTTGTATGAAGACTGGTCAAGTGATGAATCAAAAAATCTTGTTGTATTGCCTTATGTTTCTATGTACGGTAGTGTTGAAGAAATGGTTGATTACTTGGCGGGTAAATTGAATGCCGCAGGAATTCAGACAATAAAGCATGACATTGTGTCAGATGATTTGGGTGACCTTGCAATGGCGCTTGTGGATGCAAAAACAATAGTTCTCGGCGCTTCAATGGTGCTTTGTTCTCCTCATCCGGCAGCTGCAAATGCGGCATATTTAGTCAATATTCTAAACCCTAAAGCTAAATATGCAACGATTGTCGGTTCATACGGCTGGGGTGGTGATTTGGCTGGCAAATTGACTAATATAATGTCAAGTTTGCGAGTTGAACTTATTGAGCCTATTTTGATTAAAGGCAAAGCAAAAGCAGATACTTTCCAAAAACTTGACCAGATGGCTCAGTTGATAATTGAAAAACATTGTTAATATTTTGTAATAATAATAGCAAAAAAAATTTTTCCTTGTTATTTAATATTTAAGGAAGGACTTTTTTGGTGTAATTATGAAAGTAAATAGTGTTGATTTTAATTTATTACAGACAAAAGGCAGTGTGCAGCCATCAAATAAGCATGCAGGTTTACAAACATTTGAAAAAAAATTGCAGACATCTTTGTATATGACAAAGGGAGTGAATGTATATTTCGGAGGTTTGGCAAAGGGAATTAATTTGGCCGAGGACAAATGTATAGAACTTTTGCGCGGCGCTCTAGACGGTCAAAAAAGATGGTTTAATGAAAATGAAATTCAAAATATAGTTAACACATTACGAAAAGTAGATGATAATGAAAAAAAATTTGATATAGTTTATGAAATTCTTGAATTAAAAAATTGTGAGCTAGAAAAGCTTCCGGACGGTAAATTTGTAAATAAATTGGTTAATGTTTTGGCCGCAAGACCCGAAGAGGAACATTTCCCGATTTTGGAATTTGCGCTGAATGATTTAAAAAAAGCTGTTAATCCTATGGATGCATTTTTTAAACTCCCGTTTGATAAACAGGATAGTTTAACAAAAATTTTAGGTAAAATTGATGAAATAAACGATAAAAAGTTATTTAAAAGTTCTAAGGCGCGAGAATCTACTGTAGATTCATTGTACGATACTTTCAGAGTTTTATTATACGGGCATGAAGATTTGAATAAAGCTGCAGGTACTGCTGGTTTTAAATCTGAAAACATCGAAATACTTGAAGGCGATCGTTTTTATTATGAAAATCTCAAAACATATGCCGGCAAAAAATCAAAAGAGAAGGTTATGGCTGTCGTTGATGAAATGATTCAATATTTTGATAAAAATATTTAATTATGCCATTTTATAATATTAAATAATCGGTATGTTTTTTTACTGCCTTTAGTTTCAATTTTAAAAACTGATAAGCCTAATAATTTGAATCTTTCGGTGTTAGTTTTTAGATCATCAAACATCACACCGTGCGATTCAATGAATTCCCGCGCTTCTTTTTTAGCCCAATTAAGATCTTCCATTGCTTTTGAAGTTTTGAGGGTTACAATTGATCCGGCATATCTTCTGTAATAATAATAGGCGCCGGGTACGGCAACTAATTTTTTGGCATAATATAAAACTTGTGGAGTAAGCATTATATCTTCGTATAATCTGCTTTCTTCAAATTTTAGATTATGGAGCTTGAGCATTTCTTTTCTGTAAAGTTTGTTAGTCATATAACATCTGTCAGGTACATCACAAATGCGTAGTTTTTCTTTGTAGTCATCAGTTGAGATTTCTTGTTTATATTTTAAATAAAAATGTTTGTAGAATTTATGTACTCGAGTGATACCGCCTACAGCAATATCTGCGTCATATTTTTGGGCAGCATTATACAATTTTTCATAAAATGTCAAATTGACCCAGTCATCACTATCTACAAATCCTATAAATTCTCCGGCAGCTTTTTCCACACCGGCATTTCTGGCAGCTGATACCCCTTTATTTTCTTGGTCAATTATCAATATTCGTGCGTCTTTGTCTGCATATTTTTGTAAAATTTTTATTGAATTGTCAGTTGAACCGTCATTAATGCAAATAATTTCAATGTCTTTTAAAGTTTGTTTTAAAAGACTGTCCAGACATTTTTTCAAATAACGTTCGCAATTATAAACAGGTATAATTATACTTACTTTTGGTGTTGTCATAATTTTATAATATTCCATCTTTTTTGTATGTCAATAAAAAGCAGGCACAAGGCCTGCTTTATGCTTTGACAAGTTCTTTTGCGAATGATTCACTTGCGCGTGAGTGAATTTCATCTTCAATTTTTTTGATAAATTCATCTACGCCGAAAGTTCCTATCTGACCTATGCCGCGAGCACGGACTGCAAGAGAGTTTGATTCGATTTCTTTATCGCCTATTACAACTACATAAGGAATTTTTTTATCCTGCAGGCTTTCTCTGATTTTGTAATTCATGCTTTCAGAGCGGTCATCAAGTTTCACTCTTATTCCGGCATTGCGCATTTTTTTGTAAACTTGTTCTGCAAAATCAACATGTTTTTCGTTGGAAATCGGAACAATTGCAACTTGTGTCGGGGCAAGCCAGCTCGGGAAAGCCCCTGCGTAATGTTCAATTAATATTCCATGGAAACGTTCCATAGATCCGAAAATTACACGGTGAAGCATAACAGGTGTTTTCATTGATCCGTCTTTATCTTGATATTTTATATCAAAACGTTCTGGCAGATTGAAGTCAAGCTGAATTGTTGCACACTGCCAGGTTCTGCCTATGGCATCTTTTACCTTGAAGTCGATTTTCGGCCCGTAGAATGCTCCGTCGCCTTCGTTGATTTCATATTTCATGCCGCGTCTGTCCATAGCTTCTTTCAAGCCAGCTTCTGCTCTGTTCCAATTTTCAATTTCGCCGACATAGCTTTCAGGTCGGGTTGAAAGTTCGACTTCAAAATCCATCTTGAATATTGCCATTGTATCTGCTACGAAATCAATAATTTCGTTGATTTCATCAACAAGCTGTTCCGGCGTACAGAATACGTGTGCATCATCCTGTGTGAACCCTTGTACGCGGGTTAGGCCTGATAATGCTCCTGATTTTTCTTTTCTGTAGACTGTGCCTAATTCCGCCATTCTTAACGGAAGCGAACGGTATGAATATCTGTTTGCTTGATAAATTAAAATGTGGAACGGACAGTTCATCGGCTTCAGGATAAATTGGTCGTCGCTGTCCTCGTCTTTCTGGATAAAGAACATATTTTCCCTATAATGGTCAGCGTGACCCGAAATTTCCCAGAGTTTTGATTTTGCGATATGCGGGGTGTTAACGATTACATACCCGCGTTTTCTGTGTTCTGTTCTCCAGTAATTTTCGATTTCCTCTCTTACAACCGCAAGGTTTGGATGCCACAGAACAAGTCCTCCGCCCAGTTCATCTCTTGTTGAAAATAAATCAAGCTTTGCGCCTAATTTTCTGTGATCACGTTTTTCTGCTTCTTCAAGAAAATGCAGGTAATCCGCTAAATCTTCTTTTGTCCAGAATGCTGTTGCATAAATTCTTTGTAGCATTTTGTTTTTTTCGTTGCCTCGCCAATAGGCACCTGCAACTTTTAATAATTTGATTGCATTTGGTTTTATATAACTTGTATTTGGAAGGTGAGGACCTGCACAAAGATCATTGAATAGAATATTTCCGTCTTTGTCTTTTGTTAAATACAATGTTGGATTGTCATTTCGGTGTTCTTCAAGGAGTTCGGCTTTGTAAATTTCACCTTCTTTTTTAAATTCGGCAATTTGGGCATCCACATCTTCAACATAGTGTTTTTCAAAAGTCAGGTTTTGTTTTACTATGTCTTTTATTTCTTCTTCGATTTTAATTAGATCTTCTTGAGTGAAAGCATGACCGCTTGTTAAATCAAAATCGTAGTAAAATCCCGTATCTGTTGCCGGTCCGATAGCTAACTTTGCATCTGGAAACAGCTTTTGTACGGCTTGTGCCATGATGTGTGAGGCGGAGTGTCTTAGTACCGCAAGTGTTGATTCATTTTTTTCCATTTTTTATTCCTTCTGTCCTTTTAGCGTAAATGTTTATACAATAACCCTTATATATAACATCGGCAATACCGGATTACGCTTTTGGGGCGGACCCCCCTAACTCTACTTTCCAATTGTAGCATAAATAAAATATTAATATAATTATATTGCATGCCTTATGTTTATAATGACTCAATTGGGATTTATAAATCATAATATTCTAATTATAAATCATTATCCGGCAAGAAAAAAAGGAGTAATATATATTATTATGGATAGAGAAGAAATAATACGAATTTTTGCAGGAAATCTTAGAGCAGAGCGTGCAAGAAAGAAATTTTCACAGGAATATTTGGCTGAAAAAGCTGATATTACGCCGGAATATTTGGCCAGAGTTGAACATGAAAAATACAGTCCTTCACTTGTTGTGATAGCAAAATTAGCTTTAGCTTTGGGTGTATCAGTTGATAAGCTTATTCCGTTAGATATTTAACATTTCTTAATTAATAAGAGTGTTTTTGCCTCAGAATTTTTGTTTTTATATTTTTATTGTAAAATATAAGAAAGAAAGAGGTAATAAATGAATACTGTAGTAATCGTAGGCAGAGTAGGCCGTGACGCAGAAGTAAGATATTTTGAATCCGGAAAAGTAAAGGCAAATTTTTCAGTTGCGGTAAATCGCTGGGATTCCAAAACCAAAGCAGAAGTAGCAGATTGGTTTAATATAGATGTATGGGATAAGCAGGCAGAATTTGCGGGCGAGTATGTAAAAAAAGGTATTCAGGTCGCAGTTGATGGCAGAATAGCCCAAAATAAATGGGTTGATAAAGCAACCGGAAACGACAGAGAAAATTTCATGATTGTTGCAAACAGCATAAGACTGCTTGGTTCAAAAAGGGATGCTGAAGCTGCAATATGATAATTAATTCTGATATCGCGGGGATAATCGCTGATGATTTAACAGGTGCAAATGATACTGCATTACAATTTCATTTGCGGGGTGCAAATACACAAATTTTATTAAGTGATGAAGTGGAACCTTTGAATATTGCAGGTACACAGACTTGGGCTATTTCAACCGAATCTCGTAATATAACACCGCACGAAGCATATGAAAAAATTAAACATACAACAAAAATGTTTTTGGATGTTTTGAAGCCTGACCATTTTTATAAAAAAATAGATTCGACGATAAGAGGAAATATTGCTGTTGAAACTTTGGGTATGCTGGAAGTATTAGGATGGGATGCTGCGGTTGTAATACCTGCTTTTCCATCGGAGGGCAGAGTAACTGTCGGAGGATATCATCTTTTGAAAGGTATTCCGATTGAGCGAACAGAAATGGCCCGTGACCCGCATTTTCCGGTTTGTGAATCTCATTTGCCGACGCTTTTAAAATCTCAATTACCGGAAGAATTTCATGAGATTGTGGCCTCTTTGGAACTTTCAACTGTTATGGAAGGTGCGGGGCCTATTATCAGAAAGCTTAATGAGTTGATTAAATGCGGCAAAAAGCTTATTGTGGCAGATGCTGTGTCAACCACTGATATTGAGCAGATAGTACTTGCAATTGATAAATCCGAATACAATATTTTACCTGCAGGAACTGCTGCGGCTGCTCGTGCATTTAGTAATTTGTGGTTTTCGGATATGGATGCGGATCAGGTTAGAAAAATTTTGCCGGAACTTCCCAAGTTTATTGTGTCCGGCAGTGCAACACAGATTACCGCAAGCCAGATTGAAAGGCTTGAGCAGAGTGAAGAATTTGATGAAAATACACTTGTTATAAGTTTGGATTTGGACACTGTTTTGGGCGGAGTTAAGGAAGATTTGGTGAATAGGGTCGTATCCAATTTAGGTGATAAAAATATTGTTATGGTTCATACTTCAAATTTAATCAAAAATTTCGATGGATTTTCGGATGAATCTTTGAGGGCTGAATTAACTAAAGCTGAATTGGCAAGTGTTATAACGGATTTTTTGTCGGAATTAGCAAGACAGGTTATAGCTAAAAAAGAAGTTATATTGATTACACTTGGCGGTGAAACATCTTTCAAGTGTTGTTTTGAAATTGGTGCAACGCAATTACAGTTGATAGATGAAGTTGCGCCTGCAATTGTTTTGTGTATGGATCATAACGCCAGATGGATTGTTACTAAATCCGGGAATTTGGGCGGTGTGAATACTTTAATTGATATTTTAAAATATTTTGATCATCATGAAGGATAAGATTTTAATAACAACCGGCGACCCGAATGGTATTGGGGCGGAAATTACGATAAAAGCTTTGAATAAGCTTGATCTACCGGTTTCTGCTGTTGTTTTGGTCTCCAATAAAAAAATTATTGATTTTTACGGAAAATTGAATAAAAATTACGAAATTATTGAAATTCCGTATGAAAAAACTGATATTTTGCCGGGTAAAATTACGAAAGAAGCCGGAGAGTTCAGTTATTTGGCCTTAAGAAAAGCGTGTGAACTAAAAGGTAGAGCAATTGTGACCGCGCCGGTTGCAAAAAATGCATTGTATATGGCAGGGTATAATTTTAACGGGCAGACGGAAATCCTTCAGAAATTTTTGGCGCATGACGGTCAGCTTGCCGAGATGCTTTTTGTTGCTGCCGATTTCAGAATTTTGCTTTTGACCCGTCATTGTGCGTTAAAAGATATTAGACTTACAAAAGAATTTGTTGTTGAAAAAGTTATAAATCTTCAAAACTTTTTCGTTGAAAAATTAGGAATTTCTGCGCCGAAATTTGCACTGTGCGGTTTTAATCCGCATTCAGGAGAAGACGGGATTTTGGGCAGAGAAGAAATAGAAATTTTGCAGCCGGCGGTTGAAATTTTACGCGGACGCGGAATTAATATTACAAATCCGCTGCCTGCAGATACTCTATTTGTCAACGCCGCACAAGAATATATTTCTACCTGGAAAGGGTGGTGTGGACCGCTGGGTTTGGGTTTAAAGTCTGCAGCCTCTTGTATAAATAGTTATGACTGTTATATCGCTAATTACCATGATCAAGGATTAATCCCTATAAAAACTGTAGCAGGCGCTAAAACAGTGAATATGACTATAGGCTTGGATGTTATAAGAACTTCACCCGGTCATGGCACTGCTTTTGACATCGCAGGTAAAAACCTCGCTGACGAAACAGGCATGATTGAGGCGATTATGGCAATTCTTTAAAAATATCGGTTTTGATAGATATTCAATTATCACAACTATGTTTGCCGTCCCAAGAAAGTTCATCAGGACATTTTAAATAATCCATATTACCATTTTTAATAATCCAAGCTGTACATTGAGTTCTGTTGCTGCCGGATTTACAGCTGTTAAAATTATCCATAGGTGCTATGTGATTTTTATGCATAGTAAAACAGTAAACGTTTTCTGCCTGTGCTACGTCACCAACAAAGTCTTTCACTTTTGAAATGTCAGTTGTTATATATAAATAACCGCAAACAGCGGTGGAAGATGTTTTGCAATTTTCGGGATTAAGCCACATCCCTATAATGGATGTAGAACCGTCACTTAAAGTATAACCAAAGCCGTTTTCAGATTGATTTGATGATGCCTTAAGTTCTTCATATTTTGCATTTCTTAAATATTTTGACATTATTTTAAAAAAGTTGTCGTAATTAGCAAGAGATTCAGGCGTATGAACAATATTACCGTTATCGTCTTCTGTCGTAGCAGAATTTTTTAGCCCCCATTGGTCGATTGTTCCATTTTCCAGCATTGCTAATTGGTATGCTTGTGAAAATGCACTATAGAATTTTTTTAATCTTGTAACAGTAACTTTTTCCTGATAATTTGTGATTAAAGTCGGGATAGTCATGGCCGCAACAACACCGATTATTGCCAATGTTATTAAAACTTCAGCCAGAGTAAACGCGGCTTTTTTACAAAATACTAAGTTATTAAGGCAGTAAGGCACTATAGAATTTTTTTGAGATTCTTCGGCTATCACATCACAATGATATTTTTTAATAATATCATTAAAACCTAAGTCTAGAGCCAATTTCGGGGGGGGGTGGCTATCTGAACCGCTTTTGTAGTCTTTGTTTTCATAATTTTATCCTCCTATTTCCTTTATTAAATATCATTTTTCGTAAATTGTCAAGAGGATAAAAAAAGAGTCCGAAGACTCTTTTTTATTTTTCTGTTTTTTCTTCATTTACAAGGTGTTCGCTTTCATCTACATAGCCCGTTAATTGTTTTAGTGCCTGTTTATAGGCGTTAACCGTACCGTTTCCGCCTAAGCAGCCACCGGGACATGCCATAACTTCAATCAAATTGCCGAGATCACAAACTCCGTTTTTAGCGTATTTTTTTAAATCACGGATAGTTTGTTTATCTAGTCCGTTAATAATAACCGGATATGCAGGGATGTGTTCGGGCAGCATTGTTTGCACTGCTTTTGCAACACCGCCTGTTACTGCATAATTTCGTGCTTCAGCTGAGGCTTCTGTTTTGAATTTGGATTCTCCGCAATCAGCTACCTGTATACCTAAAGCAACAAACCATGCGCCAAGTTCTTCGTAATTTAAAACGTAATCCACATTCGGATTTTGCATTGCTTCTTTACGTTTTGCATTACACGGACTGAAAAATACAGTTACGGCATCAGGGTTTTCTTTTTTAACAATTTCTGCTGTGTAATAAAGCGGTGTTTTTGTATCGGATCGGAACGGTTTCATCTCCGGAATATGTTTTTCCACAAGTTCATTGTAACCAGCACAGCATGAAGTTGTCATAAATTCAGCGCCGGCTTCAAGTCTTTCCTCAAATTCTTTTGCCTCTGTTTTTGTCGTAACATCAGCTCCTTGAGCTACTTCATAAACATCTGCAAATCCCAATTTCATTATGGCTTCTTTTAACTGCGTCGGTGTGCAAGGCAATTGACCCATAATGGCAGGTGCCAGCATTGCTATAACTTTTTTATTTGATTTAATATTTTTTAATATATCGATAATCTGGCTTTTTTCATGCACTGCGCCAAACGGACAGGCAGCAACACATTTGCCGCATGAAATACATTTTTCAAAGTCGATTTTAGCATGTCCGTCTTCACCTTTTGCAATGGCACCCACAGGGCACGCGTTTTCACATGGCACAATAATTTTGGTTATTGCATGGTATGGACAAACCTGAACGCACATTCCGCAGTTTTTGCATTTTTCAGGGTCAATTACGGATTTACCGTTTTGAATACTTATTGCTCCGAATTTACATGTGTTAACGCAAGGTCTTGCAACACAGCCCTGACAAAGATCTGTTACGTAAATTCTTGAAGGTACGCAACCTTGACATGCAGTTGTAAGAACTGTCAAAGGATTTTTTTCAGGTTCTGTACGAGTTAAGGATTCTTTGGCAAGAGTTGATAATTCAACGCTGTCATCAGCTTCTTCAATTGCCATTCCAAGTCCTGCAACAGTTCTATCGCGTAATATGGCACGTTCTTTATGAATACAGCATCTATAAGGAACTTCACTTCCTTTCGGGCGCATTGCATAAGGGATTAACCGAGTATTCTCCGGAAAATCGTCGCTTAAATATGCTTTTATTAATCTTACTAAAATTTCACGTTTCAAGTGTGAAGTTTGTTTCGGGGCACTATTCATACTCATATTATTTTTCCTTATTTAATTTTTTTTCAATTGCAGCTAAAACTTTTTCAACAGTTGCCTCTTTGATAACTTCATCATCAACTTTTACATACGGCGCCTTTGAAAACTCCCAGTCAATTGAGCATAAACCCAGACAAGGAACTCCTGATACATCAACTCTTTCGCCGTATTTTTTCGGCACAAGATCTATTAATTCCTGCAAATTTGCAGAACCCATTACGAAACATGTTGTCCCTAAACAAACTTTTACGTTAACTTTTTTGTCCATACTTTTCTATCCTCTCTTTTGTGAAATTTTTACATATATTGTATGTTTACTTTTTTGAAATACTTGTTTTGAAGTACATCAGCAATTTTTTTGATTATATTTTTACGAATTTCTATTTCAACCGGAAGTGCCGGATCATAATGTGCCTGGTTTAGTTTTGCTCCAACCATAAAGTTTATGCAATCACTATCCAATAAAAAGTTTACCAGCTTTC
>CALUQQ010000106.1 GCA_944322955.1 Candidatus Gastranaerophilales bacterium | reverse complement strand
ATCAATAATCTTATCCGGCGTGCCGCAGCTTAAAAAACCGCCGACCATAATTGAAGACCCGTCTTTTATCATATTTGCAGCTTCTTTTGCAGAAATTATTTTTTTCATATATCTTGTATCCCTTAATCTAATTTTATTATAAAAAAAGTGGTTTTGTAAAATCTGTAGAAATTCTGTTACATTTGTTTTTCAATCCATTGCATAATAATATTCACAAGATACTCCTGTTCTTTTGCGGAAAGTTCTCTGCCACAGGAAATTTTATGCCATTTATTAATACATTTTCTGCAGCAGGAAGCTGTTGCATGCTGTGCGATAAAAACAGGATGCCCCTTCATGGGAGTTTGTTTGCCGTCATTTAAAATATCCGCAGGTGCAATCCTTTTAGCAATAAAATCTTCGGCATGACGCCTGATTGTATCGAGCCCTTTTTCTTTAACGTACAATTTATCCTTATCTTTAAGCTTAAATCTGCTGCGGAAATCAGACTTTGCAAGCCGCTCAAATATATCGTCCATACCTAAATCCATTCGGGGTAATAATAAATTTGTATTGTTTTATTTTCTTTAAGTTTTGCATGCCCGCCTTTTATAAAATTTGTCAAAGTACCTGTCGGAGGCAAAATTGTTAACGCCCACTTTAAAGGATAAACCCAAAGGCTTCTGTCCTGTCCCCTGACCTCAAAACTATCGGAAATCCGGCCTTTTGGAGTATTTTCAAATTCAAAATCACCGACAATAATACTTGCAGGAATACCATTCATACCGCTTTTGATAATAGTTTCAACCTTCGCCGGCACAAGCATTCCTTTTTCAAACACAAGTTGCCCGTTATAATAAACATCAGAACGGACTTTAAAAGTTATCTCCTGACCTTCATAAACTTTTTTTTCTGAAGAAATCCTCTCTGTTATCCTAAGCCCTACAGGAATTCTTGCGGTCCCACGATAATCATAATTCAAATGAACTTCAGGCTTTTCAATATTTTTATCTTTTAATGTTGAATCTGCAAACTCATCCGTCATAATTTGACTAAACGCAGCCGAACCAATAAAAATACAACTCACAAGTATTAAAAATTTATTCATATTTTAAATCCTCATGTGAATCGTTTTTTATTTTGTTTTCCAAAAGCTTTCTGTTATACTGTGAAGTTAACAAAAAATTCTGATAACTGTCGGTTTCTAAATATTTATTATTTTGCAAAAAATACGGATATTTTGTATAAATATATTCATAAATTACAGCAAGCCTTCTGGAGGTTAAATTTGAATGAGAAAATTTATCAAATCTTTTTTGCGGAAAAGCTTTGTTTATATATGTTATAAGCCCTATCGGATCATATCCCGCCTTAACCATAAAATCTACGGCTCTTTTATCTGCATATATTTCATAAATTTTAGGAGCAAGTTTTACTTGAACTGATGACAGGCTTCCATTCCATATTCCGCCGTATGATTTTAATGCCATTGAAATCCCTCTTGCAAGAAATCCTGCAAGCTCATCCTCATTTGCAATAAATTGTATGTCTTCTTCGTATAATACAATTTGTCTTTTTGTGACATCCTCAAGTGATTTCAATAAAGATTTCTTTGCGGCATCATCATATACAAATATAATTCTTTTATCAATTTTGTTTGCGTTTAAAATTCTGAATGCAACATCATTAATTCTTTCCTGAATTGTCTGCTCGCGAACAATTACATCGCTTCTTCCGCCTTCTTGCTGAACGGCAAAATCTTCTGGTGTAATATTTTCATCAACATAATTTTCTACAGCAAAAGTACTCCCTGATAAAAATATTACAGCAATAAATAAAAATACAATCTTTTTCATACTATCCTTTAAAATTAACTTTCGGCAACAACAGTTGTGACAAGTTCACCGTAACTGTTAAAATGTCCGTCTGTTTCCTCAACTATATATCTTAATTCCGGTTTGCCTTCGACTGCATTTTCAGCGCAATCCATTGCTTCATCGTAATCTTTAAATTCCCCGATTAATGTTTTTGTAAGACTTGAATGATTTTTTTCTGTATAAACACTGTACATAACATAGCTCCTTTCAACTATATAATATCATATAATTGTTAAATTACTGACGAATTTTTATATTTTCTTTACAGTTAAATATCCTCTTTTTGGACAGTAGTATTAATTGAATACAAATCAACCCCGCCGACTGATTTATAAAGAGATATTGAAAATATCAAATAGTTAATTTTATTTGATATTTCCTCTTTTTCCATCAAAAGATGTGCTTCTTTACTATAAAGAACTTCCACATCAGAGGCAGCGCCGATTTGTCTTTTATCCTCCATAAGCTGATAAATCTTGTCCTGAATTTTTAATCTGCCAGCCGCTTCATCATAATTTTTCATTGCGGTTTTATATGACATAAGCCCTAAATTAATTTCCTTTATAGCCTCCAGTATAGTTTTTTGATAACTATTGAGAGCTTCTTCATACTGGAATTTTCTTAACTTTAAAAGTGCCATTTTTCGTCCGCCCGCAAACAAATCAAATGAAGGCAAAATCCCCGCATTAAATAACTGTGAATAACTGTTAAACAAAGTGTCCAGATGATACGCGTTCAAACCGATTTGACCGAATATAACAAATTTGGGCAATAATTCTTTTCTCGCAATTCTTACATCAAACCCCATTCGTTTAATGTTTGCTTCTTCCTGCAAATAATCGGGTCTGTTTTCAATAACTGATGTGTCATATTCAAGCGGAATACCCGTCAATAACCGCAAATTATCATACTTGGCTCGTTCAGGCTCACCCTCTTTCATTGAAAGATAAACCCTTAAACCGCTTGCCAAAACATCCTGTTTTTCAAGTAAATTATTCTTTTCTTCTTTCAATTGAGTAAGAAGTTTTTGTTCGGCCAAAACTTCGTTTATTGTGCACAAACCGGCGTCATATTTATTAATAGTTTTTTCCACAATATCTTTTTGCAAAGCTATCAACTCATCCTGTATCTGCAAAAATCTGTCGGTTTTTATAAGATTAAAATAATCAGCCGCAAAATCTGATGTCAAAGAAATATATGTGGCACGCTCCGCCTGTTTTATGATTGCAAGCTGTTCTTGTATACTTTTTGTTTTAAGTCTGTTTGCTCCCCAAATATCAATTTCATAAGTCATTGTTAACGGTAATTGATAATTATACTGAGCAAAACTCGGTATTAACATATCGCCGAACTGCTGGTTTGATGACCTGAATTGTCTGCCCAGCGACCCGTCAAAAGTTAACATAGGCAGTTCATTCGCAAATTGAATTTTAACCAGTTTTTCATTTTCTTTAACCTTTAATTCGGCATTTTTTAAATCATAATTAACTTCATAAAGTTTTTTTAAATTGTTAACTAAAATCGGATCCTGATATTTTTCCCACCACGATAAATTGAGATAATGTATTTTATTTTGTTCATGTTTAATTTCGGCTTTTGACTGTTTTGCACATGCCGCAGGCACAACAATAGTCAGGGTTAAAAATATAATTAAAAATTTCTTCATATTCCTCTTCCATTATTTTTTCTTTTTTTATAATTATAACACAAGAAAATTTTATTGCAAAAATCAAAAAAATTATGAAAAACAACCCCTTAAGAAAAAGAGTAGGAGCAATGCTTGTAGCAACGGGAATTTTATCTCGCGGGCTTGCACTGCAAACATTTGCGGAAAAGGAATTTGAAATAACCTCCGAACAGTATTTGATATTATCATTGCTTGTTGAACACGGAGAATTATATCAAAGACAAATATCCGAACTTACCTATAAAGACAGACCAAATGTCAGCAGAATAATAAATATTCTTGAAGAAAAAGAACTCGTAAAACGGGTTAACAGCTCAAACGGCAGGCAGATATACAAAATAGTCGTAACTGAAAAAGGCAGAAAATTAAGAGAAATTATTCACCCTGTAATTGTAGACATAAGAAAAACAATTACAAAAGGTATTTCAAAAGAAGAACTTGAATTATGCCTGCAAATTCTTGAAAAAATGCTTGAAAACATGAAAGACAAAGTTAAACTACAAATTTAATGGGAGAAATTAAATGGAAAATATAGATCATCACGGAACAAATACTATGGAAGAAAATGTTGATACACGCCCCGAATACATGAAAAAAAGAGTAATTGTACCTTCCATAACCGCAATAATATTTTTAATATTCGGTATATATTTTACAATTCATTCAATATTTTACCAATCAACGGATGATGCTTTTGTTGAAGGACATATAGTATCAATTGCCCCGAGGGTTGAAGGACCTGTTTTAAAATTATTAATAGACGATAACCAGCTTGTTAAAAAAGGTGATTTGCTTTTAGAAATTGACCCTAAAGATTATGATGTAAAACTTCAACAGGCAAAAGCAAAACTTGAAGAAGCAAAAGCCTCTCTTGTAAGAACCGAAAATCAGGTTACAAAAAGCTTATCCGATCTGGAATTTGCACAAAATGATTATGAAAGATATTCAAAAATGTTTGAAAAAGGTATTGCATCCAAACAGGATTACGATTCAAGCCTGAACAAATTAACCTCGGCTCAATCAGGCAGCAACGCCGCAAAAGCAATGTATGACGAAATTTCCGCTTCCATAAAAAGATTAGAAGCCGAAGTCGAACAGGATGAATTAAATCTTTCATACACCAAAATCTACGCTCCTGAAGAAGGCTTAATCACAAACCGCTCCGTTGAACAAGGAAATTATGTTCAGGTAGCACAGCCAATGTTTGCAATTGTTCCGGAAAAAATGTGGGTTGTTGCAAACTTTAAAGAAACCCAGCTTGCAAATATGAAACCCGGCCAACCAGTCGAAATTAAAATTGATACCTACCGAGGCAAAAAATTTCAAGGGAAAGTTGACAGTATTCAACGAGCAAGCGGTGCAAAAGCAAGTCTTTTCCCGCCTGAAAACGCTGTCGGCAGCTATGTCAAAATCGTTCAAAGGGTTCCCGTAAAAATTGTATTCACTGAAGATATTTCAAAATACAATATAGTTCCCGGCATGTCAGTTGTTCCGGAGGTAAAAGTTAAATAATAATGACCGATGAAATAATAAAAACATCCCAAAAAGCCCCGTTGTGGCTAATTTCAATTTCAATTCTTGTGCCAACAGCATTTGCAATGCTTGCGACATCAGCCACAAACGTTGCAATTCCGCATATTGCAGGATATTTCGGCTCAACTATTGATGAAGCTAACTGGGTTATAACCTCCTACATGATTGCAAACGCATGTCTTATTCTAATGACAGGCTGGCTTGAAAACTTTATGGGACGCAAAAACTTTTTGAAAGTCTTTATCTCCATTTTTACCATCGGTTCATTAATATGCGCGGTTGCACCGAATTTAAATTTTATGGTTCTGGGACGATTAATACAAGGAATAGGCGGAGGCCCTATGATGCCTATTTCTCAGGCAATTTTGCTTGAAAGTTTTCCCTTTGAAAAAAGAGGGCTTGCAATGTCATTGTTTGGACTTGCAGTTATGGTTTTTTCAATATTAGGACCGTCTTTTGGCGGATTTATTGTAGATAATTCAGCATGGCAATGGATTTATTATATTAACATACCCATAGGCGTAATTTCGGTAATTCTTGTGCATTGCAATATTCCGGAATTGGAAATAAGAAAAAAAATCGAAAAAATAGATTTTCCCGGCATGATATCACTTGTCCTATGGCTTTTAACAATGCAGGTTGTACTGGATAAAGGCCAACAATACAACTGGTTTGACTGCGCATGGATTTCATGGCTTGCCGGAATTTCAGCCTGCGCTATGGCATTTTTCATTGTATGGGAACTTGAATGCAAACACGCTTTAATAAATCTAAGAATATTTAAGGATAAAAACTTTTTTATCGGAACTCTTTTAGGCTCCTCAGTTAACGTTATTATTTATGTTACAATTCTTTTATTGCCGCAATTTTTACAAAATATGATGGGCTATACCGCAATGTTGAGCGGTTTTTCTCTGGCTCCGCGCGTAATTTCCTGCGTTATAATGCTCCTCATTATAGGACCTTTGATGAATGTTGTGGATAATCGATTTTTAATATCATCCGGCTTTTTCTTTTTAGGACTATCAACAATAATGTTTATGAACCTTAATTTATCGGTTTCATTCACTTATGTTGCCATACCGAATATTATTATGGGGATTGGTGTAATTCTTGTATTTATTCCGGTGTCGTCACTTGTGTTGGGGACATTACCAAAATCCGAATTATCCAACGGTGCAAGTTTACACAGCTTGTGTAAATGCGTTGCAACAGCCTTTGTTATTTCTATGTCTTCAACACTTGTTGCAAGACATTCACAAATGCATCAAGTTTATCTGGTTAGACACTTATCAAACTTCAACCTTACATTCCAGCACAAATTTGCGGCAATGGTTAACACATTTATGTCATCTGCTTCAAGCGTTTTTGCACAGCATAAAGCTAACGGTTTTTTCTACAAACAACTTGTACAACAATCAAGATTGATGGCCTTTGTTGATGTATTTGAACTTTTTGCGCTCCTGGCATTTATCTTAATACCTTATGCTTTTGCTTTGAAAGTAAATATTAAAAGCCGTAGAGAAAATTAATCTTGCATTAAATTTATTTAGCTTTTATAATTTGAAAAAAAGGAGTTTGTATGAATTTAAAAATTGATGAAAGTAAATGTATTCACTGCGGCCAATGTATTAATGATTGTTTATCAAATGTACTGGAATTTGACGAAAATAAAATTCCAAAAATTGCAGAAAATGGTGAAGAAAGATGTATTGCATGCCAACATTGTCTGACTGTTTGTCCGACAGGCGCTTTATCAATTTTCGGAAAAAATCCCGAAGAATCTGACCCTATTAAACAATACAATCCTGATGAAATTCTTAATCTGATTAAAAACAGACGCAGCTACAGACGTTACAAATCTGAAAATTTGCCGCCTGAGATTATGGAAAAATTAAAAAACATGCTTAATTGGGTTCCAACAGGCGTAAACGACCACAGATTACATTTTTCTTTCATTGATAATATTAACGTTATGAATGATTTCAGAGAATACACAAATAAAAAACTTATTGAAATAATATCAAAACCGGTAACAAATGGGCCCTTAAAAAAATTTGCAAGGTATAAAAATGCCATCTTAAAAGGAAAAGATGTAATATTTCGCGGAGCACCTCATATGATTGTTGTTTCATCACCTATTGACGCCCCGTGTAAAGATATTGATCCCGTTATCGCATTAAGCTACTTTGAACTTTACGCACAAAGTTTAGGAGTTGCAACCTGCTGGTGCGGGCTTGTATACGGTGTTTTAAGATTCATGCCGGAGCTTTGCAAGCAGCTTGAGATCCCGGAAAAATACAAATTATCTTACGTTATGCTTTTCAGACCAAAAGACATAACTTATCACAGAGCACCACAACCTGAACCATTTACTATGATTTCTGTTAAAAAAGGTAACAGAGAAATGTCTTTTACAGACAAAATTAAACGGTTTTTCTTTAATGCTCAATAAACTATATAAAAAAAATAATTAATCTATAAATTAATATATACTATCTATACTTTATTTTAACTTTTCTTTATATTTTGAGGTAAAATAAATAAACAACTATAGACAAATTAATAGAATAAAACTATAATAGAATTATGCTAAACATAAAAGAAATTCCGGTGGGAAATGTTTTTTCAAAAACATCCTTTAAAGGCTACAGCTACGTTGTCAATCCCTATACAGGCTGTGCAAGCGGATGTTTATATTGTCATGCCTGCTTTATAAAACAATTTACTAACCATGAAGATGAAGAATGGGGTGAATTCATTGATATCAAACGCTGGGACGGAGTTGTGCGTACAAACAGAGCAGTGCAGGGCCGTAATATATTAATGAGTACTGTTACAGATCCTTATAATCCGGTTGAAAAAGAATATAAAAATACCCGTCGTATTCTTGAAAGATTACACGAAATCAGCTGCAATTTAACAGTTTGCACTCGATCTGATCTGGTGTTAAGAGATATTGATATTTTAAAAGATATGAACGCAAAAGTTTCTATCTCCATTAACTCATTGAATGAAAATTTCGTAAGCGGTCTTGAAAATTCCACCCCAATAGCAAACAGATTTGAAGCATTAAAAAAATTGCATGACGAAGGAATTTACACAATACTTTGCGTATCTCCGATATTCCCGTATATTACGAATTTTAAAGAAATTACGGAAAAAGCAAAAGATTATGTTGATGAATACTGGTTTGAAAATCTAAACTTAAGACAACCATATAAAAACAAAGTCTTGAACTTTATCAGAACATGTTATCCTGAATATGCAGCAGAATACGATAAAATTTATCTGAATAAAGACAGAGAATACTGGTTTTTCTTAAAACATGAAATTATGCAATATTGCAAGAAAAACAAACTTACTTACAAGATGGATTTCCGTCATAATTAAAACCGTTTTTATTTAGTTCAATTATCCGATAATTTTCATCAAAATTTCCTGCAACGCTAAGTACAAAATTTTCTTTAAAAGGAATTGTTATTGTTGTTTTGGCGGAACCTTGAAGCTTAATACCGGCTTCATATTGTGTCCAAAATTTATAAAATAATTCTTTATTGTCTAATTCTTTATTATCTCCCTTGTAATTATATCTTTCAAAAATCGCTTTAAAATCTCTGTCTTTCATAAATTCAACATCCGCACCGACAGGATTATTATCAAATGCGGCGAGCACAATATTTTGGGAATGTGAAATACTGAATTTTAAAGAAGAATTTTTAAATCGAGGTTTTTTATTTACAATTTCAATTTCAGTATTTTCAATATTATAAAACTCTTTAGCAATTTTTTTAACCAAAAAACGGCCCAAACAATGCTGGCGTTCTTTTTCAACAGACAAAAATTTTCTGTCGCCGTAATTTAATAAAATATTGTCATCAGGCAAATATTTATCAATATCAATATAAAAAACATTCATAATATAATAATAACATATACAAATAAAAAATTTTTCAACAAGCCAATTATTTATATCCAATCGGGCAATACAGTTTAGGCCGGTAGCGGGATAAAATGTTTATACTTTCAGAAAGGCGGATTTATGTATAAAGATACACATAGCAATTGTGCTAATTTGTGCACCGAAATTATTAATAACACAGACTTGAAAGATTTGAAAAAAAGTTTTATAGAAATCCTGACCCATGATTTAAAAACGCCTATCTTAGCGCAAATACGCGTATTGGATATGCTTGTAGACGGCAAATTCGGCGAAATGAATGCAGAACAAGCCGAAATGCTTCAGCTCACTCTTGAATCTTGCAATTATATGTACACAATGGTTGCGACACTAATCTCAACCTACAAATTTGATATTGAAGACATTGATCTAAACTATTCACACTTCAATATTATAAAAATAATAGAAGACACCATAAATCTAACAAAAGATTATTTGACAGAGAACAATATTAAAGTTGTAATAATACCGGAGATTAAAAATCCCATTGTAGCAGGGGATGCCGTACGTTTAAAAAAAGTAATCCAAACACTTTTTTTCAACTCAATCAACTCTGCATTTAAAAACTCTATAATGAAAATATATCTTAGTGAATTTGACAATAATCTTTCGGTAAAATTTGAAAGCCGCAGCGGATATATAAGTTCCGAAAAAATCCGCAAAATGTTTCAATTCCATACATGCCCGACCAAAAAATATGACAAAATCGGTACCGGCATAGGCTTATATTTGGTAAATAAAATAATAGAAAAACACAGAGGCCGGATTATTGCGGAAAGTTCCATAACCCAGACCAATGTACTGGGTTTTGAAATCCCAAAAGAAGCTATCGACAAATTCTATTATGAAAATTGTGTTTAAATTCTGCCAAAAATTACGCGTTCAATATCCGCAAGATCTTTAATAATTTCTATCCTGCCAAATCCGGCATATTCCATAATTTCCCGGACATCTTCGGCCTGTCCTATACCAAGTTCAAACAAAAGATATCCGCCTTTATTCAAAATTGCAGGCGCATTTTTTACAATTTTTTCATAAAATTCCAGCCCTTTTTCATCTTTAGTAAATAAAGCGATTTCAGGGTCAAATTTAACCTCCGGCTGGATATTATTTTTTTCGCAAGGCGGAATATACGGCGGGTTCGAAACAATTATATCAAAGCTTTCACCCGGTTTTACATTAGAAAAAATATCTGATTTTCTAAAAATCGCCTTATTAAAAAGATTCAGCCTTGAAGCGTTATCAAGCGCAGTATTCAAAGCTTCATTAGATATATCAAGCCCGATTACCTGACAATCGGTAAGTTTAGCAATCATGCAGGCAATACAACCCGTGCCTGTTCCGACATCAAGCGCCATTTTAAAATTATTTTCATTAATAATTTCAACCGCTTTTCTGACAAGAATTTCGGTTTCATCACGGGGGATTAAAACATTTTTATTAACAATAAACTTTTCCCCCATAAAATCCGTAAACCCTATGATATGCTGAACAGGCTGACGTGTTCGGGCACGCAACTCAGCTTTTTCTTTAACAAGTTCTAGCTTTTGAAGGTCAAGCTTTTTGCCCATAATAATATCTTTTACGCCAAACCCCGCAAAATGCTCAATAAGCAGCTTAACCTCAACATTCGCCTCATTAGGCTCAATTCCCGCATCGATTAAAATTTTTACAATCTCCTGAATAGTCATAATCTATTTATAACACTAAAATAAATTATTTTGAATATTACTAACAATCCAATAACTCCAAAACCTCCGCCGACACAAACTTGTTATGGGACTAAAGCGGAAAGGAGATGATAAAATTGAAAAGACAGATAATAAAAAAAGCCTTACTCACAATAAGACTCTTTCTCAATTTTATTTTGCTTTTCATCTAAGAACAAAGAACGGTTTAAATGTCATCGGCATTTAAACCGTTTTCCAATACATGCATTATAAAATATTTTCAGCCAAAGTCAAGGCAATAGATTGTTATGTTATTATTGTTTTTCTACGATGCTCCCGCCTCCGGCTCTGCTATTGCTTCAAAACAATAATATAGCAGGCATTAATAATAACAATTGTAACAATATATAAAATTTATATACTTTTAAGGCAATTTTAGCTTAACAAATTTCTTTAATAAAGTATAACGAGGTATAATTACGTTATGGATGAGAGAAACGAACAAAACTTAAGAGTAATATCAAATTCTCAAGAGACGAGAGGTAATGAAGTTTCTGAACAAATTCGTTTGTCTCGCCAGACAAATCCTATTGTTAGAAAGTTGTTGAAATTTGGCAAGTCCGAATTAACACACAAATTTTCGGTCAAAGATTTGTTCACGCGTTAGGAATATGCGCACGGTTTTATGAGGACCGCACGGGGGCATAATGATCCGCCGGTTTGCGAAATTCTGAAAGTTATACTTCGTTATACTTTTTTTTAAGGTAGTTGTATGTACGAGATTAAAAAGCAGATATATCTTGATTTTTCAAAAACACAAAAATCTGCTCTGTGTAATTTTTTGCGTGCATTAGTGAAAAAATCACCTGAATTATCTGTTGATGAAATTATGCAAAAATTTATTGAGGATGAAAAATATTACCATGAAATCAACAATTCCCGCTTTGAATTTTTGAAAAATCTGCTTGAAGACGAACAGTTTCTAAAAGATACTGAAAAATATTTAAAAGAATGCCGTAAATATTATGATTACAAAAAATCACAAGAGCCTTTAATTCAGGCACAAAAAGAATTTGAAAAGAAAAAACGCGAATTTTTGAGGCAAGCCAAAATGTCAAAAGAAAACAAAAAAAAAAAACAGTTATATTATTACGAAAAACTGTGCAAAAAATATAATCTTGAAAAAAAAGAACTATCGTCAAAACTTGAAGCACGTAATGAAATTGACAAAATCTTAAAAGAACACAACCCGCCCGTTGAATTCGGAGAAGAAATTTTATAGCTCGAGTTTTGCAATTTTGACATCAAAAACGCTTTCAATGTCAATTCCCGTCAAAACATTTGATATCAAATCATTCGGGTTAATTTTTTTCAAATTTTCAATATGCGGCATAACACCCAAAATCTTTGTATCCGTGTATTTTTCGATTAATTTAGGCATTGATTTTATATTCAGGTCATGAATAACTTCCGGACAGTCGTTTATAATAACACCGCGGATTTTCACACCTGATGCAACTGCCTGATTAATATTTGCAAGTGTGTTATTCACGGAATTTTCACTCGGAGAAACCACCAAAAGCACAGGCACCTCAAGCATTTTTACCAAATCCTGTTCCAAAAATTTATCTGCCAGAGGTGTAGCAA
>CALUQQ010000105.1 GCA_944322955.1 Candidatus Gastranaerophilales bacterium | reverse complement strand
TTGACTCTGTCTGACATTGCAGTATACCCGCCGATTAATCATCGCCAGCGGGAAACGGATTTGTCGAGGCGCTCACCCACCTGCGAGACCGGCAGGTAACAAAATCGCGCTTGTTCGGGGCTTTTATTTTTTGTTGATTGATTTTAAAAAATATGTTAATATTAGATTATGCAAAATAAGGTTCCTATAATTATTTTATCTGATAATAAGCAGACCAGAAGTGTTTTAGAGCTATATCTAAGCGCGTTTGAATATTTTGAGGTTGCTGATGAGTTTCCTGAATATTTGGAACTTTTTGATAATATTTCATCTTGTGACAAGTCAATTTTAATTGTTGATTTGTCTTATGACGCTGATACAAAATTGGCTTTTATAAGTGATGTCACTCAAAATATCCGCAATTGCAGAGTTCTTGCAGTTTCTGATAATCCGTCGGTTGATTTAATTGTCAGAGCGATTCGTTCTGGGGCTAAGGAATTTCTCCCTTTGCCGTTGATTAAAACTGAGTTCGTTGAAACGATTATAAAGCTTAATGAATCTTTATATTCTGTCCCCAAAAAAAATACCAGATGCAAAATTATTTCTGTATTCTCAAATAAGGGAGGAATCGGTAAAACTTCTATTGCCTCTAATCTCGCTCTTGAACTCGCTAAAATTACTAAAGAAAATGTTGCACTTTTGGATTTAAACTTTCAGCTGGGTGATATCACAACTTTTATGGATTTGAAGCCGTCATTTAATATTTCTTATATGCTTGAAAATCTTGACAAAATGAATGATGATTTTCTTTTGAGTACTATGGAAAAATACAGGCAGACAAATCTTTATGTGCTGGCTGATCCTCCGTTTTTTAAACAGGCTGCGGATATTTTACCGGAACATATTACAAAATTGTTTTCGATGTTAAAGAAAACTTTTTCGTATATTGTAGTGGATGCGGAATCAAGTTTTGATGCAAAAAATATTGCGGCTCTGACGGAATCAGATTTAATTTTTCTTGTTACAGTTGCTAATCTTCCGGCGCTCAGAAACGCACAAAGATGTCTGGAATTGTTTGAACGGTTGGGCTTTGACTGTAACAAGACTCAGATACTTTTGAACAGGTATATGGAAAATGACGAGGTCAGTATTGATGATGTTGAAAATGTTATGGGAAGAAAAATTTACTGGAAAATTCCTAATAACTATTTCACAATGATGTCATCTATAAACAAAGGTATACCGGTAAGCGATATAAACCCTGATTCTAATGTGGCAAAAAGTTACAGGGGTTTGGCATTGCATTTGACTGACAGTATTTATCGCGACAGTTTGGCTAAAAAATATGAAAATATATTAAAATAGGAGGTATTTTGGGTTTAAGCGACAGATTTAAAAGCGAAAAGAAAAAAAATTCCGCAAAAAAAACAGAAAAAAAGGCTGACAAAAGGGTTGAACAAAAATCAGCTTATCCTTCGCATGTTCAGGCAGATCTCGAAATGCTGGAGGATATTGAATGCATGGTGTTGAATAAAATTGCTTATACACCTGTTTGGTTTGAATTTACCGAAGATGAGCAGAAAAAGCTTATTAGAAATTATCTTAATGCACGGCTTTCTTTGCCTGAAAATGCGGCATTGATTTTGACGGAAGATGAAAAAGATACTTTTGTCACTAGAATTCTCGCTTCCGTATAGGTGGAATTGTTTTGGTATTTGTTATAAACTTTTGTTATGCAGTACAAAAAGTTTAAAATAGAATCCAAATACAAACCGGCAGGTGATCAGCCAAAGGCTATTAATGCACTTGTTGACGGGCTTAATAAAGGTGATGATGCCCAGACCCTTTTGGGTATAACAGGTTCCGGCAAAACTTTTACCATTGCAAATGTTATTGAGCAAGTCCAGATGCCGACACTTATTATTGCGCATAACAAAACGCTCGCAGCGCAATTGTATAATGAATTTAAAGAGCTTTTTCCCGAAAACGCTGTTGAATATTTTATAAGTTATTACGACTATTATCAGCCGGAAGCTTATATTCCGAGAACAGACACCTATATTGAAAAAACAGCATCAATCAACGAAGAAATTGACCGTCTGCGCCATAATGCAACAAGATGTCTGAATGAGCGCAGTGATGTCATAATTGTTGCGTCGGTAAGCTGTATTTATGGTTTGGGGCTTCCTGAAAATTATTTCAAAGGATCGGTAGAGCTTAAAGTAGGTGACGCAATTGACAGAGATGATTTGTTAAGACATCTTGTAAGTGTTCAATATAAACGTAATGATCTTGTGCTTGAACGTTCAACTTTTCGCGCGAGGGGCGATATTGTTGAAATTATGCCTGCTTATGAAAAAATCATTACGCGAATTTATTTTTTCGGCGATGAAATTGAAAAAATTATGAGGATTGATAATGTGTCCGGTGAAATTTTGGAAACCCCGGAAAGTGTTGTAATTTATCCTGCTGTTCATTATCTTTCGTATGATGAAAATGTCGATGAAACAATGGATTTAATTGACGCGGAATTACAGGAGCGACTGCGCGAATTGAATGCCGAAAATAAACTTGTGGAAGCGCAAAGACTTGAGCAGCGGGTTAAATACGATATGGAAATGATTAAAGAGATGGGATATTGCTCGGGAATTGAAAATTATTCAAGAATTATAGAACGCCGTCCTGCGGGTTCGCATCCTGCGACTTTATTGGATTATTTCAAGGGTGATTTTTTGACTGTAATTGATGAATCTCACGTCACCCTGCCGCAATTAAAGGGAATGAGTCACGGAGATGCCTCAAGAAAAGATGTGCTTATTGAATACGGGTTTAGACTGCCCTGCGCAAAAGATAACAGGCCTTTAACATCTAAAGAATTTTTTGAAAAAGTCGGACAAAAAATTTATATTTCTGCAACGCCGGGTGAATTTGAACGTGAAACATCCGACCAGCTTGTCGAACAAATTATCCGTCCTACAGGCCTTGTTGATCCGAAAATTTCCGTAAGGCCTATTGATACCCAGATAAATGATTTGAAAAATGAAATTCAAAAGCGTGCGGATAAGAACGAAAGAGTTTTGATCACGACTTTGACCAAAAAAATGGCGGAGGACTTGACGGATTTCTTTATACAGGAAGGTATCCGAGTCCGGTATTTGCATAGCGAAATTCAGTCGTTAGAACGCGTGGAAATACTCAGAGATTTAAGGCTCGGGGAATTTGATGTGTTAGTCGGTGTTAACCTTTTAAGAGAAGGGCTTGATATTCCGGAAGTGTCGCTTGTCGCGATTATGGATGCGGACAAGGAAGGTTTTTTGCGCTCTGAAACAAGTTTAATCCAAACCATTGGCCGTGCGGCCCGCAACGCTTGTGGTGAAGTTATTATGTATGCGGATAAAATTACTGACTCCATGCAAAAAGCTATTGACGAAACTGAACGCCGCCGCGAAATCCAAATTGCTTATAACAAAAAATATGGTATTATTCCGCAAACAATTAAAAAGCCTGTGGAAAATAACCTTCTTTCGCTTGTCGCAAGCTACCGTGACTTTGAAGATGTTGTTGCCGAAGAAATGGTTGATCTTGGTATTGACGTTAAAGATTTGCCGAAACTTATTGCAAAACTTGAAAAAGATATGCACAAAGCCGCCAAAATCCTCGATTTTGAACGCGCCGCAGAAATCAGAGATAAGCTTAAAAAATTACGCGAAATGCTCTAGTTGTTTTCATCTCTCGGTATAAGTTCGTAATCAATTTGTGCGAAATAGTTCCCGGTTATTGCAAGATTCATTATCAGTGACATACAGCATAGATATATAAATACCGGATTCTCTAAGTTGAAAAATACTCCGAATAAGTACGCAATTGTGCCTACGATTAAGGCATTTACCAGCAAAAGCTGCGGAATGTAGAATAAAATAGCTACCAGCACATCTATGCAAATGTTTGAAATAAGGGTGAAATTGTAAGCGTCAAATATTTTTTCGTTTTTTGCGTATAAAATGAGTGACGTTATTGCTATTGACCCGATAATAAGCCATACAATCACCGCATAAATTATTTGGATATTTGCAAGCGGAATAGGAATTTTTATTGCGGCAATCATGCTCCCAATCCAATAACTTATACCCAAAACAGGCCCTGCTGCAAAAAGTGCTTTGAACGCCGAAACACAAAAATCTATTATGTTAAATGTCGGAAGTACATAATTCTGTCCGTTTCTTACATTGTTTGTACATTTTATGAGAATTGTTATGAGCATTAATAGTGTGAAAAATCCCAGAAAATAAAACCAACCCATGTTACCCTGCTTAAATAAAAGATAGCAGATGAATACAGGTATTGCATATAAAAAATATTTAACAAACGCTAAATTATCACTTATAGACTCTTCAACAGCGTCTTTTATTGAAGCCATAACTATCCTCCTAAATGTATTCCTTATTTTAATCTTAGCATGTTTTTATAGAATTTACAAGTGTCCAAGATTTAATTGAATTGTGAATGTGGAGCCTTTTGATGGCGTACTTTCCGCAAATATTCTGCCTTTATGCAGTTTAACCAGTTCCTTTGTTATGGTTAAACCTAATCCGTTAGAATTTTTTTCATTACCTAATTGTACAAATTTTTGAAATATTTTTTTGAGGTGCTTTTTTTCAATTCCAATGCCGTTGTCTTTTACTGCTATGTAGATATAATCCTCTGTTTTTTTAGCGGATACTTCAATTTTTCCGTTGGCGGGAGTGTATTTGATTGCGTTGTTAATTAAATTAAACAAAATTTGTTGAATTTTTGTATAATCTGCCGTGATTTTTAAAGTTTTAGGGATTTTTTTGCTTATAATTATATTTTTTTTATCTGCAAGCGGTTTTAAGATATTGCAAACCTCCTCAATATTTTGATTAAGAATAAAAGTTGTGGGGTTAAGTTTTAGGGCAGCATTTTCAAGTTTTGCCATATCAAGAATGTCATTTATCATTCCGAGAAGTGTAAGGGAGGAAATTCGGATATCATTTACGTATTCTTTTTGTTTTTCGTTAAGCTTGCCAAAAATGCCCTCCGCAAGCAGTTCGGATGAACTTATTACGGCATTGATAGGCGTTCTGAGTTCGTGTGAAAAATTTGAGAAAAAATCATTTTGATTTTTGGCGGATTTATAAGCTTTATTGGTTTCATAAATACCTTCCTGCAATGTTTTAAGCTGCAGGGTTATAATTTTGGAAAGTTCAGCGTCTTTTATAAGATTTGAAATTACAGCAGCACAGGCGTTGAAAATAAGTTTTTCATCCGGTGTAAATTTTTCGTGGCGGGTCAGAATAATTTTGCCGAAGGCCGAATTTTTAAACTTTAAATCTTCAGATATATTATATTTTGCCTGATTTTTGACGTTAAACCCGTATACTTCTTTGTCAGCAAGGTATATCCCTGCACTTGAAAAATTTATTATGTCTTTTAGAACGTTGAAAATTTCTTCAGGAGTTTCCCGAACATCTATTTGAAAAAATTTGCTTATATTTTCTAATGCATTTTTATACATTTCCGATATATCTCAGGTTTCTAAAATATCCGTCAAAGTCAAGCCCATAGCCTACAACAAATTTATCATCAATTTCAAATCCGTAATAATCCGGCTCAACATCCGTTGCGCGCGAAATTTTTTTGTCCAGAAGTGAACAGAATTTTGTACTTTTAGTCTTGAAATTGTTATTTATAAAATCCAGTAGAAATTTGGCGGTATGGCCAGTATCAATTATATCTTCAATTATCAAAACATTTTTTTCGTTTAAATCAGGCAGTGAAATGTCAACAGCGTGGACTTTTCCTGTTGAAACAGTTCCGGAACCGTAGCTGGATAACCTGATAAATTCCATTTTTAAAGGCATTTTAAGATTTTTTACAAGATCCACCGCAAACATTACGGCGCCTTTTAAAACGCATATTGCGGTTACTTCCTCCTGTCCGTATAATTTATTAAGTTCATCGGCAAGTTCTGCTATTCTTGTTTGGATTTGTTGTTCCGTAAAAAGCATTTTTAGCTCGCTCTTTTTTATTTCCATAATTTACCTCTTTTCTAATTTTATCATATGAGTAGGGTTATTTACAACCTTAATTTTGTCACTAATGCCTAGACCCGGTGCCCATAAAATCTCGTTTCCTTTGCATAAAAATATAAGGCTGTCCCTTTTGTGTTTCGGAATTTGTTTTTCCATAAGATATTTTTTTAATTTTTTAGTACCTTTTATACCGAGCGGCCGGATTATATCGCCGTCTTTGCGGGTGCGGAGAGTAAAATTTATTCCGTCAAGTTCGGCATAGGCAGTATAATCTTTATCCGCAGGAAATTTTTTCGGTATTTTGCTGCAAGGCTCAATTATAAACTTGTATGCTGAGGTTTCGTAAATTCCCGTATTAGTGATTTTAATCTCAGGTACAAGGCATGCTGTGCGTTTTATGACAGAAATTTCTTTGTTGTTTACAAAAAGCCATTTATTTTTGGTCAATGAATATGTTTTACCGGATTTTGATTTTTTATTTTTAAGAATAAATTGTGTTATCTCGTCAATTTTTTTGCTGTCATAGTCGAGATTAAGCCGGCGGACAAATTTGTGGACTGCCGTTGTTTGAAGAAATTCATCAAGCATTGAAAATTCATCGGGAGTGTATTTTTCAAGTTTTTTTACTCTTTTTTCAATAAGTTTATTTGCGAATTGTATAGATTTTGAAATTTTATTTAATCTTTTTTCAATATCGGGTGAAATTTTTTTTAATTCCGGTAAAATTTCGCAGCGGATTTTATTTCTCTGATAATTCGTATCAAAGTTTGAGCTGTCAATATTCGGGGTCAGATGATTTGTGTTGCAGTAAGCCTCGATTTCATCTCTGTAAACACTAAGAAGCGGTCTAAAGTATATCCCGCGATTTTCACGAATCCCTTCTAATCCCGTGAGGCCGGTGCCTTTAAGTATTCTGTAATAGATAGTTTCAGCATTGTCATTTGCATTGTGGGCTGTCAGAACTGCTTTTGATTTGAATTTTTGGGCACATTTTTTAAAAAATTCATATCGTGCGTCGCGTGCAGCGGTTTCAGTATGCGGAATATCGGATGGAAGTTTTTCGCTGTAAAAATTTATATCTGATGCGAATTTTCTGCAAATTTCTTCTTCCCTGTCGCTTTCTTCCCCCCGCCAATTGTGGTTTAGGTGGATTGCATAAAGATTTAGGTCATATTTGGGGGCAATATGTTTCATAATATCCAGAAGACACATAGAGTCGTATCCGCCTGAAAAAGCCACTATAATATTATTTTTAGGTTTTAATAAATTATATTTTTCTAAAAATAATTCTACTGTGCGTATCAGCATTTATGTTTTTTTATTCCTTCTTTAATTTCGACAGCATCAACTCCGAGCTGTTCAAGTGTTTTCATGGCAAGCGATGCAGGCTCGGTTGTGATTGCAAGAAGCATATGCTCTGATTCAATACGTTCTTTGTTGTCTTTTTTGGCAAATTCCCAAGCTTTTTCCAGTACTCTTTTTGCACGTTTAGTGAACACAATTTCTTTGTCAAAATATTCGTTTCCGAAGCCGATAAGTTTTTCTACAACATCTCTTGCGTCTTTTATATTGATTTCCAATTCTGTCAGCACTGTTGCGCCTATACCAGTTGCCTCGCCTATTATACCGAGCAGAAACATTTCCGTTCCGACAACTGATCTTCCCAGCCGCCGTGCTTCCTGCTTAGCAAGCCTTAAAATCGTAAGAGTTTCCGGCATTTGTTTTTCAATCGGTTTTATAATGCTGTGAGCAAGATCATCGTCATTTATGTGTAATTCTCTCAAAATATCATAGGCAACACCTTTTTTGGTCTTTAATAGTCCGAGAACTATGTGTTCCGGCAAAACTACGGATGAGCCTAGTTCTTTTGCTGTTTGGAGTGCCATGCTCATTGTTCGAAAGGCATTTGGCGTGAAAATTATCTGGCGTCCTTCGTATTCGGATTTGCGTGACTGTATATTCGCAAGTTTTTCTTCAAAGTTTTCTGCTGTTATACCGTATGATGCAAATATTTTGGTTAAATCAGAGTTTTTATCCTCTAAAATTGACGAAATAATCTGCTCGGTGCCTAAAATTTCATAGTTTGATGCCGAAAGTTTGGAAACAGCACGTTCAAATACTGCACCAGATTCTTTGCTGTCAAAAATTGAGTCGGTTTCTTTTGAAAGATTTATTTCCGGTTCTTTTGTGTCGTCAATTTCCGGATGATAAAGCCGTTTTGTCTTTCTTTGGACAAGTTTTTCCAGAAGATTTTTTGACTTTTGAAGGTCAAACCCGAATTTTTCCAGAGTTTTGCAGTTGTTTGAATTCTTGTCCGTTATTACCGCAAGAAATAAATGTTCGTACAAAACCGTTGCATTCCCGGAACGTGCCGCTAAATCAAGAGTTCTTCTTAAAAGTACTTTCATTGAATCGCTAAATACAGGCGTATGCGGATTTTGCTCAATTGGCTTAGCATCTTTTTCAAGCTCATTTCTTAAATTCTCAAAATCTATATTGTATGATTTGAAAATCTTTAGAGAAATTCCTCTTGCTTCTTTTACCAGCGCCAGCAAAAGGTGTTCCGGCATAACGCATGCAAAATGTTCATCTTTTGCAATGTTTTGTGCCTCTGTTACTACATTGATTGCTTTTTCGGTAAATTTTTCAAACAAATTATTCTTCCTCGTCCATACTTTCTATGTATTCAGCTACTTTGTCAAATTCTGCGTCGTCATCTATACTTTCAAAAATATACTCGTCGCCTTCCTGTGAAAGCCGCATCAATACAACTTCTTCTTCTTCAGAGTCAGCAGGAATTAAAAGTGCGTATTCTTGTCCTTCCACTTCTACTATATCATATAATTCAAAATTAATGACATTTCCGTTTTCATCCGTTGTTTCAATCAGTTGTTTTTCTTCCATAATTTTCCTTTCTTCTTGCAAGATATTGTTCCAGTATAATACAAGCACTCTCAATATCAACCAGTCCTTTATCTTTTTTGAAATTTATTTTCCTGTTACGTAAATTTTCTTCTGCTGTATCTGATGTTAGTCTTTCGTCCTCAAATATTATCTCATATCTGGTGATTCTTCGGGCAAATTCACGGCAGTCTTCTGCTTGCGTGCCTTCCGAATTGTCCATGTTTAAGGGTAAACCGATTATTATTTTTTTTACATTGTTTTCTTTGGCTATTTTATCAATTGTTTCAAGCGCTTTATCTTCCGGTGTCCTTTCAATATAAGAATAGCCGGACGCCAGCATATGCAGGTAATCACTCAGTGCAATTCCTATCCTTTTTGTTCCTATGTCAAGCGCCATTATTTTGTACATATCCATAAATCCTCAATTCTTTTGATGATTTTATCGAGTTCATCAAGCGTATATCTGCCGTTATTAAGTTCCGTATTGAATTTTAGGCTTATGTAATATTCGTAAATGCTTTTTTTTAGAATATATTTGAAAAATTCTCGTTTGAATTTTTCGTCAAAATACAGGCTGTATAATAATTGTGCCTCCTCAGATTTATTTTCGCAAAGTTTTAAGTAAGCGGATATCAAAAGTCTTTGTGACCAGACAAGATTTTCTTCTTCATAAAATACTTTGTCAACATTATCTTCAACCGACCGGTTAAAATCTTCCGGCACATTTTGAGTTAAATCCTGGAATTCGTCGCTGTAGTTTGCTTCCAAAAACCATCTGTCAAAAATTTCCATGCCTGTTATTTTTTTAAAATCTTCTTGTGTCAGCTGTGTAAGTGTTAATTTTTCCACCAGAAGTTCTTTGTATGACCTGTTATCCCCTTCAATATCATTTAAAAGGTTTTTCCAGCAAACGTATTCGTACGGCAAAAGCCAGTTGTTGGAAGTATTTTGCGAAATTTTTTCGGCATTTAAAAGTATTTTCTTAAAGTCTTTTGGAGTAATACAGACTTCTTTTTCGTTTTTATAAAATCTTTCGATTATTTTGTCGCATTCAAATTTTGAAATTTCGTTAAAGCCAAAGCAGTCCCTAATTCCGTGATAATCATCAATTACAATCGCGACAAATCTTATTTTGCCCTCTTTTGTTTCACGTGTAAATATCAGCGCCTGATTTCCATGCCCGTCAGGATAGGTTGTGCAGAATTTATAAGGAGCTGATTCGGAAAGAATTTTTTTGTAAAATTCGTTGGTGTTATCTTCTCTTATGCCCGCAATTTTAAGTGTTGAAAGGCTTTTTTTGATAAGCGGTTTTATTGTTTCGGAGGCTGTTTCAAGCGCGTTATTCAATGCATGGAATGCCAGTTGGGATTTTGATTCGCCGAGCAGTCTGAGAGCTTCAAGCCCCGCATCGCTATCCGGCTGTGACAAAAATACAGGGATAAGCATGTTACTCAGTGCGTCTTCCGTGTAGTCGGAAGCAAGCGAATTTATCAGAGTAATTTTGTCATTATTGCTTAACGATGTCAAAAAATCCAAAAAATCAATTTGAACCTCTGGATTTACGATAGCATTATCAAGAAGTTTTTTTGTATCAGCGTCTAAAATCTCCGCATTTAAAAGTTCATCGCCGGTATCAAGCTCCCAGTTGGTGTCAAGTCCGCGTAAAAAATTTACAGTAACTATTTTTACGTTATTCGGCACAACCGGATTTTTTAGTAATTCCCACAGCTTTTTGTTTAATTCTTCTTTATCCGCATATCTTTCCAACAGAAAACAAATTATTGTTCCGTCGTCGGTTTTTAGATTGTAAAGTTCTTTAAAAAGAATTTTTGCAATGGTTTTCTTATCTTTTTGCGCATCAAGAAGTTTTATGCTGTCGATGTAGTTTGAAATATCGTTAACATCTTTAAATTTTGAAATAAGGTTGATTATTTCAGCTTTTATCTCAAACGGATTAAGTTGTTTTATTGTGTCATTAGGCATTATTTTCTGGCTTTCCCCCAAAAAGCGTCCAAAATCTGCTGTGCTTCCGCAGACGGCATTCTGTCGTTAAGTATAAGATATTGAACAGCTATCATCGCGCATTCGGAACAGATATTTACACCCGGCCCCTGTACCATTTTTAATACCTGTGTGTTCGGTCTGCCGCAAAAACTGCAATAGACAAGGTCCTTATCTTCGTTATGTCCATTTTCGTTATGTTCTTTTTTTGCTCCTAATTTTACGACTTTTGCCATGCACATATTCTCCTTTTGTTTTAATTGTAACTTAAATTAATAAAATTTGCCATATTTTTATTTTTCACTTATAATTACTTTACAGATATTTTTGTAAAGAGGGATTAAATGAAAAAGGCTTTATTACTGGCAAGTATATTATTTGTATCCGTAATGTCAACTGCCTGTATTAACAATTTTGCGGTACAGGAATTAAATTCTAAGGCTAAAATTTATTTGGAAGAGGGCGATTATAATGCTGCTATTGAACGTTTGAAATCAAGTATTGATCTTGATGATACAATTTTTGAAACACATTATAATCTTGCCGTTGCGTATACTCAGGCTGAGGATTATGCAAATGCGATTGAGGCGTATAAGGAAGCTATAAAACTTGATCCGGACATGCCTGATTCTTATTATTCACTTGCGGTCGCTGAGGAAAACCTTGCTGTTGATCTTGAAAGCGGCAGAGTAAGGCTCAATGAAGACGGAAAAATTTACACTCCTAGCGAAGATGAAATTCTTGCCGGTGAAGAAAAGTATGTACCTTCTGAAGGTGTTTGGGATAAGATTGATTCACTGAGAGAACAGGCTGTGGAAAATTACGAGATTTATCTTGAAAAAGCTCCGGCATCTGATGACGCTGATGATGTTAAACAAAAAATAGAAATCTTAAAAAAAGTGCCTGAACCTGAGCAGGTTGATTAGTTATGATATTACAGTCACCCGGCGAGACTGTATTCAGTGTCTTTGGTTTGGAAGTTTATTGGTATGGAATTATTCTTGCGTTTGCCGTATTTTTGGGTGTGTGTACGGCAGAAATCCTCGCGAAAAAGTTTTCTGATATACCCGAAAACTTTTTTGTAGATAATTCGCCTGTCGTAATCATTGCCGGGATACTTGGCGCACGGCTTTATTATT
>CALUQQ010000104.1 GCA_944322955.1 Candidatus Gastranaerophilales bacterium | reverse complement strand
CATCAAAGGCTCTACGAGATGAATTTGATTTTAACTTTTCAATTTCAGGTTTTGCTTTTTGAAAACGATAATCAGCAAAACGTAAAAATATCAATCCTAATACAGGAGTAGAAAATTCATTATATTTCAAACTGGAATTAGCACGTAAATCATCAGCTGTTTTCCATAGCTTATTCTGAAAATCTTTCAAATCAAAACCCATATTTCACCTCATTTTATATCAAATATATTAAGAAATGTTAAGAGAGTAAATACAGCATTTGTCCGAATTTCTCATGTTACAATAATTTTATGAAATCTATCAATTTAAAAAGCCTTGTTGAAATATATGAACATAATAAATTAACTCATTGCCCTAAAAAGCAATATTTTAATTTTATGGGCAATGAAATTAAAATTGTAGATATAGAAACTTTAAAAAACTTTATTGCAGAAATGCTATTAGCTAAAGTTCCAGTTAATTTTTTTAATGATTTTTATTTTGGCTACTCTATTCCACAAATAGGAAAAGAATTTGATTTATTAAAATTTACTAATAACAGTGTGCTAAATATTGAATTAAAAAGCAAATATACAAAAAATATTCAAAAACAGCTAATAAAAAATAAATATTATTTAAAATTTTTGAATAAAGAAATGCATTTATATACATATGTCGCACAAGATAATACTTTGTGGAAACTAAATAACAATGATGATCTAATACAATGCAATTTTCAAGAAATAGTTAAGATTCTTGAAAAAATATATTTTTTAATTACTGGTCAAGCTGGAAGTGGAAAAACATTATTAACTTATAATATTGCTAAGAAGTCTATGGAATCAGGATTGAATGTTTCTATTATTCACGTTGGAAATTTAAACAATGGGCATTTAATTTTATTGAATGATTTCGATTGGAATATCTACGCTATAAAAAATTGGCAAACTATTTTTACAATGGGGAGTCCCGATTTAATCATTATAGATGAAGTTCAAAGAATGAACAACAAGAATCAATTCAAAGAAATTATATCAAATATTTCAAAAAATAATTCCATACTTATAATGAGTGGTGATAAAGCTCAAACATTAGGTAATAATGAAGGTTGGGCAATTGATGTTTCTAGTGTAGAAAAATTTGAATTAAAAGGGAAAGTAAGAACAAACAAAGAACTAGCTAATTTTATTATAGTATTGTTGGATTTAAAGCGTAAACATCATGTAGAAATCTCAAGTCAAAATATTAATATCTCATTTTTTGATGAATTAAAAGATGCTAAACAATACATACAAACTAAAACAAACTATACTTATATATCATACACACCTAATACGGGGCTTTACTCTCCTTTATGCAATGCCCATAAGTATAATTTTTCAGAAGTAGGAACGTCTCATCAGGTTGTGGGACAAGAATTTGAAAATGTAATAACAATTTTAGATCCGCATTTCTATTATGATGAGAATGATATGTTAAAAGCACGAAAAATTACACATAACCCTTATTCACCTCTAAAAATGTTTTTCCAACAGATTACTAGAGCAATAAACAAACTCGAAATTGTTGTAGTTAAAAATATAGAATTATATAATAGAATAATGCAAATTTTTGAATAAAATTATTAATTCATTGTACAAACTTATAAAATAAACAAAATAGAATAATTATTCAGAGTATTACTTTATAAGAACCTTGAGTTCTTATCTATTTCATCAAACAACAAATTGTTGTTTGCGTTGAAGGTGTCCTATTATTTTTACTGACATAACTTGATAACGATTTCAAGAGAAATTGATAAACTAAAAAGAAAAAATTTGCTTATTAAGTTAAAATTTCCAACTAGTTTGCCGAAAATAATCAAACCATGTGGAACAAATAATCAAACCTTGTGTTCTTTTACAATGGAGCTATTGCCGGAATTGCAATAAATCCCGGAACATCTATTTCTACTATCGAAGAATTATTGAATACTGTTGACAGAGTGCTTGTTTTGGGGGTAAATCCAGGTCATGCTGGACGGGAATATCAGGCTTACGTTGATAAAAAGATAGAAAAACTTTTACTTTTAAAACGTGAATATAATTTTGATATTTTTATGGATGGTGCGGTAACAATTGAAAGAATAGAGAAATGGTCATCATGCGGGGTGAAAGGTTTTGTGTTAGGTACGGCAACACTTTTCAGAGGAGACAGAGATTTCAAGAAAACCATAATGATACTCAAAAAATGTATTGCCGTTTAAGGAGAAAAAATGAAAATTATCAGAATAATTAAAATTAAAACAAGAAGATATACACTCAAAAAAATTTATTTATTCGGAATTATCCCGCTATTTCAATATAAAAATAATATATCGGGAACAACATTAAAGCGTTATTCTTTGATAAAAAAGCATTTTCCTGCGAAAAATCAAAGGGTATTTTATCTGAAAGTACACAGAGCGCATACGACGTCAACGGATTGTGTTCAACAATGGGTGAATATTGCAGATAAAATGGATGCTTTTATTTATTTTGTCTGCGATAATCCAAAAATGCAGCGGGAAATTTCACGCAATGTAATTTTCCTGAATGACAATTTTGAATTTATAAAAAGCGACAGCAGAAGTATAAAAAAACATATAAATACTCTTTTAAAGGGTGTTGAGAAATCCAAATTATGGCGAAGAATAGCTTTTTCCATGATGACGCCGTTTACGCATGCCGCAAAAAACAATTATAAACTTTCATATAATATAGATGCGGATGACATTATGATTTTGGTGAATCCGGAATTAATATCAAAAGCATTTATTCTGGCTGAAAATTATGCGGCGGAAAATAATTTGGATCTTTTCAATTTGGATATGTTTTTATCAAAAACATTCGGGGTTCATTGGAGCTTCGGAGTTGTAATATGCCGTAGTCCGCAAAAATGTATTGATGTTGTAATAAAAAATACTGATTGGCGCAGAAATTCAAATTTAATAAAAAAATTTAATATTTGCTGGATAAAGAAATATAACTTTAATGTGGATTGGCTGTTTACATATATAAGGGATACAAACCAACTTAAGATGGGGACATTTTATATTGATAACGCTTATGTTGTTCATATGCCGGATAGGATTTTAAAACACGGCTGGGCTTTTATGCTGCATTGGAAAGAGAATAGAATAAGTTTTCCCATGTTGTGTAATTTTTATATTCATCCGGATTGGGAAACTATAACGATTCCGGAAGAATGCGTAAAAATTGATGTCAGAGTTAGTGATAATGAATATAAGAATTTTTTAAATTCTTTTTATGATCGGGACTATTGCTTTGACGTTGATATGCTGAATTATGCTTTTGAACGTAATCTTATTGATCAAAAAACATATAAACAATATGCAGATACCAGCGAATTTATTAAGGGAAAAGCGTATATGAAAAATTGCAGAAAGGAAGTATAATATGAAAAGATTTCTATCGAATATATTTTCTATTAAGAATGACAGAATTTATAAAGTTATTACATTTTTTGGTATAAAAATTAAATGCAATAAGCATAAAAGAAAATTCAGAGCAAGACTGGTCGTATTAGAACAAAAAGAATATATGCTGGATACGTTATTTATGGATATGCATTTAAAACTTAATGCAATTAACGCACCTGAGGTTTTTGAACCCGAAAAACTTTTTGAAAAACCAGTTCGACCGTTAAATTGTGTTTATCTTGACGGAAGCACCACTTATATAGAATATTTATTCCCAAATTGTAAAGGAACATTTAATAATAAACTTCCGTTAGAACAATATCCTAATTTCTTCTATACATGCGGGATTAGCGGTTCAAGAGAACATACATATATATTGGCTAATGCAGCTATGCTTAACGAGAAAGTATATGTAATAGAGGATTCGTTTTTCAGAAGTATTTTTTCGCACGTTTATAACGGTAAAGTAGATGAAAAATATTATAAGTCATTAGGTTTTACAATTGATGATATTACGCATTATATTGATGTTTCATCACCTTCAAGGTTAGAAAAAATGCTTAATGATAAGAATTTAATAATTTCTGATGAACAAAAAGAGCGTGCGAGAAAATGTATTAACCGAATTTTGGAAACAAATCTTTCAAAATATAATAATCAGCCAATGTATACTCCTGATATAGGGCGTAAAAATGTTCCGAAAATTTTGGTTGTAGATCAGGCATATGCTGATTGGAGTATTAAAAAAGGCGCAGCATCGGATGAAACATTCGAAATAATGTTAGATAAAGCAATTAAAGAAAATCCGGATGCCGATATCATTGTCAAAACTCATCCTGATACAATGTCCGGAGAAAGAAAGGGATATTATGATAAACTTGTTGAACATGATAATATTTATAAAATGACTGACCCTATAAATCCTTTATCTCTTGTTAAGTACTGTGATAAAGTGTATGTTTGCACTACGCAACTGGGGTTAGAGGCACTTATGTGCGGAAAAGAAGTTCATACTTTCGGCCTTCCTTTTTATGCCGGCTGGGGGCTTACAATTGATTATCAAAAATGTGAACGCCGAACAAATACAAGAACATTGGAAGAACTATTTTACATAGCATACATAATGTATTCTCATTTTGTAAACCCAGACAAAAAATGCCGCTGTGAGGTTGAAGAAGCTATGGAATATTTGATAAATCTGCGTGATACATATTTTAAAGGAGGAAATAAATGAAAAACAGTCTTTTAGAAAATATTTTTTCGGTTAAAAAGGTGGTTAACCACATAATACTTAAAATATTTTTTGTAAAATTTAAATTTAAAGCTAACAGAAAACGTTTGAAAGGCAAGCCTTTTGGCCTAATTGTTGATACTACAATGTTATGTAACAATAATTGTAGTTTTTGTTGGCGTTTTAATTATCCGGAGTATTTAAAAAATTGCAATAAAAAGTATCCAAAAAAATCTATGGATTTTAATACATTTAAGAAAATTATAGATGATGCGTGTCAATATGATTCTATAAAATGGTTTACATGTAGCGGGCCAATGGGTGAACCTTTATTAAATGATGAAATAGAAAAATTTTACGAGTATGCATACAATAAAAATCACTTTAGTTCAATTACAATAAATACCAATGGTTTAGCAATTGATAAAAAAAATATATCAAAGCTGTTAAATTCCATAAATGAATTTTCAATATCTGTTGACAGTGTTGATGAAGAAACTTATTTTAAAATTCACGGAAATAAAAATTTATCAAAAGTAATTAATAATATAAAAAAATTAGTAGAGTACAAAAAACAATATGGAGCAATTGCGGATATTATTGTACGTTTTACAGAAAATAAATTTAATAAAGGTCAAATAGACAATTTCATTAATTTTTTTAAAGATTTAGGCGTTGATGGGGTAAATTACTGTCTTGAACATTCTTTTGCAGGGGGAGGAAGTGCCGCAGTAAAAAGTCAGGAAGGTAAGTTGGTTTGTAGACATCCTAATGAAATAGTTAATTTTAATTTTTTAGGGAATTTGACGACCTGCTGTTTAAATTGGCATCTCACTCCTGTTTTTGGAAATATAGAAAATAAAACAATAAAACAAATGTGGGAAAGTAGAGAAAAACAAAGTTGGAATAATATAAAAAGATTTAATGAGATTCCCTGTAAAAATTGCAGCGGAGCTGAAAATTTAATAAATGGAGAAATTCGTTCCAAACGAATAAAGTTTACAAAATAAAGATGAGGGTGAAATTATGATAAATAAACCAAAAATGTCAATTGTTATACCTGTATATAACGCAGAAAAATATATTGAACAATGCTTAAAAAGTTGTATAAATCAAACGATGAAAGATATAGAAATTATTTTGGTTAATGATGAGTCGACTGATAACACATTAGAAATTTTAAATCGTTATAGTGAAAAAGATAAAAGAATTATTGTAATTAATCAAAAAAATACAGGTCCCGGCCTTGCAAGAAATAGAGGGCTTGATATTGCAAAAGGTGAGTATGTTTTCTTTGCGGACAGTGACGATTTCTTTGAAAAAAATCTTTGTGAAGAAACGTATAATTGCGCAGTGAAAAATAACGCGGATGCTGTTTTATTTAATTATAAACATTATGACACAGACGGTAAAACATTATTAGAAAAATATAATGTAAAAAAAGATTTATATGACAAGTTCAATTCAAATATAATTCCAAATTCATTTAACGATTTAGAAACAATAAAAAATGCAGTATTTATCGTGGATTCGGCGGCTTGGAAATATATACTTAAGAAAGAATTTTTAATCGCAAATAATATCAGATTCCCTAATATTAGACCTGCTGGTGAAGATATGCCTTTTACATTAGAAGTTAAACTTTCCGCTAAAATTTTCTATCTTGATAAAAAACCATTCTATAGTCATAGAGTAAACATAAATGATTCGGTTTCTAAAAATCCTATACCATGGGATGTTATAGTTAAAGAATATTTTACTATACTGAAAAAATATAATAAACTTGACTGCTTAAAACAAGAATATAAAAAATGCTGTAGCAGGGTTTTATTTTGTATACAAGAAGATAAAAGAGAAGAATTTTTAAATTCGCTTGAAACTTTCTTGAATGACGATTTATTTTCTTCAATAAAAAATCAAATTTTTATGGAAGATTTGAAGCGCAGTATTAAGCAAGAATTGTACTATGAATTAAAACAAGATTTGAAATTGACACCTGCTAAAATTATTCGGAGTATATTTTCTGTTAAGAATGAATATTCGTATAACAAAAAATATAAAGTCATAACTATATTGGGCATTAAAGCAAAATTTAGAATTAATAAGCCCGGTTAAATAGTAATTCATATAAATCCGGTTAATAAATCATAAAAAATAGTTGTTTATAATTTTTATATTATGCTTTTATTCATTTGTTAATCCTTATAATGCGGATTGTTTCTTTCAGGCTGTTTATTTCCGCCTTAGCTGATTTTGTTAAGGTGATAATTTTGATGAATGAAACCTCTTTGGCGGTAAATTTTTTATGATACAGGTCAATTTCAGGTTGATTAATATTTTTAGTCAATGCTGTGATGCAGTTTCCTTCATCTTTTTGTAAAAAAACGGGCCTATATACAAAGAGGCATCTTTCGTTAAAAGAGTTTTTTTACTGTTATAATTTAGCTTGTAGTTTTGCAGCTACTATTTTATCACGTACTTTATTAGCCGCAAATGCCCCTAGTCCTGCGAATAAGGCTGTCCCGATATATGTTGCGGCACCGAATGCATTGGATTTTGCTATCTGCTTAACAATATTTTTCGGTAAGAATTCTTTTGCAAGTTTGTTACCTTTAACCGTTGCAATAATTTCTTCCGTAACAATCGGAACGAATGCTAAAGTGACGAGTTTGCCGGCATTTTCCTTTATGAATGTTGTTGTTTTTTGCCAGATATTTGCCGGAGGATTATCATTCGTACGTTTATTGGTCAATAATGCTGTCATTATAGGAATTGTAGTGCCTATCAGTTGTATAGGAGTGCGCATTTTTTGTAAAATTTTACCTGTTTTTGAGAATTTATTCAATGAATGACCAATTTCATGAAATGCGCTATATCCTATTTTTTGAGTATCTAATATGATTGTATTTACAGGAAGCAGATTTGCTGCATTTATTCCGTTAGTCAATTGAGTTGCTATTCCGTTGTTAACTCTTTGTATGAGAGTTTTAATTATAGGATTTTTTGAATTGGCGATTTTTTTATGGAATGGAGAGGCTTTGACGGCGTTTTCAATAAGATCTTTTATTTGATTTGTTACAGTATAAACTGTCTGGGAGCCATCGGCAGCTGTAATGGTTGTATCGGCTAATTTTGAAATATCAATGATTTTTACGCCTTTATTTTTAAGGTTTGATTTTTCAAGTGCTATTTCTAAAATTTCATCCATTTTTATTGACGGATCAGGTTTTTGGGGAACCATATTCATCAGTTTTTCGTTTAGCGTTCGCACATAAGCTTGATTAATTATTATATTTGTTATATCACCGCCCATGTATGCCAAAAGTCCTGTGCCAAAACCTACACGCCGTTCGTTATTATTTTGTGCGGGTTTTATATTCGCTGCATTTATCGGTGAAATTTGTACCATAATAGCTCCTTTTGAGAATATTAATACTCGTGAATATTCAAAATTGTCGTTATGTTACGATATTGTTACAGTTTTATTTCCGTATACTGCAGCGTTCAAGTTTTCTTACAAAACGTACAATTTTAGATTCACTATCAGCTGTAATTGAATCAACGAGAATTGTTTTGCAGCCCAGAAGTTTACCGCACAGTATATCCGTCAAGGGTCTGTCGCCAGCAAGAATACATTCCTCAGCTTTTAAATCATATTTATACAAAAATTCTTTTGCTGGGCCTGTCAAAGGTTTACGGGCATTAAAAAGTAGCGGGAAGTCGGAAATATTTCTGACTTTTTCAATATATTCAGGTTTTTTATTATTTGAAATTACTGCTATAAAAAAGTTTTCTTTTACTTTTTTGAGCCAATTAAGCATTTCATCTGTATAGAAACCGGATTTTGATGCCATTATTGTACTGTCAAGATCAAATAATATTGCTTTTATCCCTAGATTTTTTAATTCTTCAAGATTGATGTCATAGATACTTTTTAGATTATAATCAGGCTTTAGAAACATATTCTTTTACTCCTATTGTGCGGGCTAACGCGTATTTGTAATTTTCAGGTGATTTTTCAAATGTTAAATAAACATCGTCATTTGTGTTGCCGAGAGGTTGTTCTTGACCGTCTACGTTTTTAATTTCAAGAATTTTTGTCGTAAATTGTTCTGTCGGCGTGATAATTTCAACTTCATCATTCAAATGAATTTTATTTTTGATTTTTACTAAATAATTGTTATTTTGTCTGCCGTGAAATTCAAAGAGAAAATCCGCGCCGGCAAGACCTTTTGAAATATTATAGCTGTAGCTGTCGGGGGTGTTTTCACCGAGAGCAAAACCTGTTGTATATCCTCGATTACCGACTTTTTGCAGTTCAATAAAATATTTATGCATATCGGAATTTGGATTTTGTTTTAATTCATCAAGCGCATTCCGGTATGTTTTAGCAACGGCGGAAACGTAATAGAGGCTTTTTGTCCGGCCTTCAACTTTTAATGAATCAACACCTGCGTCAATAAGTTCTTTTAAGTGTTCAACAAGACATAAATCTTTTGGACTCAGGATGTGGGAGCCTCTTTCATCCTGATTAATTTCGTAATACTGGTCAGGCCGAGTGCTTTCAACAAGTTTGTAACTCCAGCGGCAGGGTTGGGAACAATTGCCGTGATTGGCTTTTCTCTCTCCGTTTGTAAAGTAGTCACTCAAAAGGCATCTTCCGGAAAAAGAAACGCATTGTGAACCGTGTATAAAGCTTTCAAGTTCAATATCAGGTACTTGGCGGCGAATTTCCGCAATATCTTTTATTGCAAGTTCACGGGCAAGAATTACTCGGCTTGCTCCGAAGTCGCGCCAGAATTTTACGCTTTCAAAGTTTAGTGTATTTGTTTGTGTACTTATATGTAAAGGCGTATCCGGCATGTATTTTTTAACAAAATTTATTACACCGAAATCGCTTACGATAACTGCATCAGGGTTGGATTCTTTCAGGCGGTCGATTGATTCCTCCAAAAGTTTAATATCGTTATTAAATGCAAAAATATTAAGAGTTAAATATGCTTTTGCACCAAGACTATGTGCTAAATCAACAGCGGTTTTAAGGTTGTCGAGTGTTATGATTTCGCCTTTACGCATTGCACGAAGGCTAAAATCCACAATACCTAAGTATACGGCATTAGCACCATAGCGTATTGCATATTCCAGCTTTTCAAGATTACCCGCAGGCATCAAAAGTTCTACATCTCTCATAACAGAATGATACTTAAAAGTTGATAAATAATCAACCGATTAGGTGATGTTGTTTTTTGATTTATGTAGAAAATAGAATATATAGAGATTGGAGAAATTATATGCAAACTATTGAAAACGCTGCAACCACAATAAAAGAAATCTGGCAATATCAACACCCCGTTATGCACACTTGGTTTTTGCTGAGTGCTGTTTCACTTTGTTCTATGTTTGCTGTTTTGTATTTTGTGATTTAAAAGGTCTGACTTACACAATAATAATATTATTATTCGTCCATGTTACTTCTTTGTATAGATAGTAACAAAAGTATTTCATGATATAATTTTTTTATGAAAAAACTGCGGATGGCGTTTGGTTATTTGATTCTTATACTTATAGCAATAAGTATGCTGTATCCGTTTTTTGCAATGATTAATTTGTCATTTGTACAAAATAGTGAGATTTTTTCGCAGGCTGATAAAATTTTTCATTCGCCTTTGACTTTTGAAAATTATGTGAATGTTTTCGGTCAAATTCCGTTGAGTAAATATTTTATGAATAGTTTAATCGTGGCTGTAATTACAACTTTTGGCCAGGTTATAATTGCCTCTATGGCAGGGTATGCGTTTGCAAGATTAAGTTTTAAATGTCGGGATTTGCTGTTTGTGATAATTCTTATCACAATGCTTATCCCTCCGCAGGTAAATATTATTCCGCTTTTTTTCTTAATGCGTGAACTGCATTTGATTGACACCTATCAGGCATTGATTTTGCCGGGACTTTTCGGAGGTCTGGGAGTTTTTATGTTAAGGCAGTATTTTTTGACTATGCCTAAAGACCTTGAAGAATCGGCAAGAATTGACGGGTGTAATTTATTTGAAACATTTTTTAAAATCGCTTTGCCGCTTTCTGTGCCTGCGGTTGCAACACTCGGAATATTTACGTTTGTATCGACTTGGAATAGTTTTATGTGGCCTTTAATTGTGACGAATTCTGAAGGAATGCGTACTTTACCTGTCGGGCTTGCGGTTTTTAAAGGCAGTTTTAGAGAAATTACTTTGTGGGGTGAGCTTCTGGCATGTTCGGTTATTTGCACATTACCTGTAATAGGAATATTTTTACTCGGCAAAAAATATTTTATAAATGATATTTTGCAGGGTGGGGTTAAAGAATAGAGTTTTTTTTAAGCTTGTGCGTTTTGGTTTTTTCCGTAAAAAATTCTGTCCAAGAATAATGCTGTACCTGCAGCTATTATACCCCATTTGCCGGCTTGTTTCCATTTGAAACTTTTTAGTGCTTTATTTAATGTGTGTGCTTCTTTTGTAAATTTTCTTGTATTTGTATCAAAATATTTTGCATATTTATTGACATCATCAGCATTATTACAGAGAATTTCCGTGAAACTATTTTTAAATTTTTTGCCTTTTAACGGGTTTGCAAGAAAATAACCTAATCCGGCACCGGCACTTCCACCTAAAATCAATCCGCCTAACAAGCGTCCTAATACTATATTTCCGTTAAAAACGGAATTGAGTTCTGTCTGTTGTATATCCTGTACAGTTTGTTCCATCTGTGTAAGTACATTAAACATAAAATCATCATTCATTGCGGCATTTTGATGCCCGAAATTTACCAAAGGTGTGTTCGACATATTTTCCCCTTTATAACCTTATATTTTTAAACGTTTTTTATAATTGGAAATTGCCGGTTTGTAAATTTATGTTAATAATGTTTTGAAAAGGCTTTCAAATTCAGGGAATGATATTTTTACCCATTCAAAATTTTTAATTAAAATTTCTTTTGTGCATAATAGCCCTGCTATATATAAGCTCATTGCAAGTCTGTGATCATGGAAGGTTTCAACTTCAACTCCGCCTTGCAGTTTTGTTTTACCGTTTATAATTATACCGTCGGAGGTTTCTTCAATATTTGCTCCGAGTTTTTTGAGTTCTGTCACAATTGTATTAATTCTGTCGGATTCTTTATTTCTCAAATCCTGTGCGTCTTTTATTACGGTTTGCCCTTGAGCTTGAGTCGCAATCACTGCAATTACAGGAATTTCGTCAATAAGGCGAGGAATGATGTTACCTTCAATTGTACATCCGTTTAAATCTGAATATTTAATTTTTAAATCTCCTATTAATTCGTTTGAAATAGTGCGTCTATCTAAAATTACAATATCAGCCCCCATTTTTTTAAAAACATCAAGTATACCGGTACGTGTCGGGTTCAGACCAACATTTTTCAGAATTATTTCGGAATTCGGTACAATCAACGCCGCAGCAATAAAATAAGCTGCACTTGAAATGTCGCCGGGTATTTCTATTGTTTTAGGGGTTAATTGTGACCTTGTAACGGATGTAGAGAGGTCGTTTACAGTTATATCTGCATCCATATAAGAAAGCATTAATTCCGTGTGGTTCCTGGATAGATACGGTTCTGTAACAGTTGTTCGGCCTTCTGCAAAAAGTCCGGCAAGAAGTATTGAAGATTTTACCTGTGCGGACGCTATAGGGGAGGAGTAAGTGATTCCGTGTAGGTTTTGACCACAGATTTCAAGGGGTGCCTTTTCGTTGTTGGATTTAATTTTTGCTCCCATTAAAGAAAGCGGGGTTATAATTCTTTTCATGGGACGTTTTGAAAGACTCTCATCGCCTGTCAGAATTGAATTAAAGTTTTGCCCGGCAAGTATTCCTGTCATAAGACGCATTGTTGTGCCTGAATTTCCGCAATATAGTTCAGTGTCAGGAAAAATTAGTTTGCCGCAGGAGGTTATATAAAGATCGTCTTTGAATTCGGTTGTCATACCTAGTTTTTGACAGATTGAAAGAGTGGAGAGCGGGTCTTGACCTTTAGAAAAGTTTTTAATGACAGAGGTACCGTTTGCAAGACAGGAAAATATTACAGCTCTGTGAGAAATCGATTTATCGGAGGGGATTGAGATTTGTCCATTTAATTTAGAATTTGGTTTTGAAATTTTTTTATCCATAAAAGAATTTTATCATATTTTTGCTAAATTTAATCGTTTTTTGAGTTTTTTATTAAAAAAATAACAAAAATTACAAAAAAATGAAATTTTTGTGATAAGATTATTATACACCATAGAGGGGTGTCCGAGAGGTTTAAGGTGCAATCTTGGAAAGGTTGTGTGGGAGCAATTCCACCGTGGGTTCGAATCCCATCCCCTCTGAATAAAGCCGGCGGGACGAAAGTTTCAGCCGGTTTTATAATGGGATGAGAATGTATTTTAATGTCCAGTTTGGTTTCCTAACAATAAACTGTTGCTTAGGCATACTTGCCCAATAACACTAAATATTAGCCGTTGGAAGTTTTATGATATTGAATTTTTAATAAATCAGAACTGG
>CALUQQ010000103.1 GCA_944322955.1 Candidatus Gastranaerophilales bacterium | reverse complement strand
GGATTTAAGGTTGCTGTAAATATTATTCCGTATCTCGTTGCAATAATCGTAGCAATATCAATGTTCAGAGCCTCAGGTATAATCGAAATGCTTGAGCAGGCACTATCCGGAGTACTTTCACAAATACATGTTCCGGCAGACGTAATCCCGATTATGATTGTAAGATCACTTTCAGGCTCAGCTGCACTCGGGGTGTTTTCAGATATCGCGAACACTCTTGGGCCTGATGATTATGCAACAAAACTTTCCGCAATAATGGTCGGCTCAAGCGAAACCACATTTTATGTTTTGGCAGTATATTTCGGAGCTGTCGGAATTTCAAAATTACGTTATGCCTTGCTTGTAGGGCTTTTAGCTGATTTTATCGGAATTGTTGCAGCAGTTTGCGTGTGCAATTGGATGTTTCTCTAGACTCTGCCCAGCTCTGGGTAAATTCAAAATGCTCGCATGGAACTGTTGTTTTAACTAACACTGCATAATTTATATCAATAAAGTTAATTTTATTGACACGCTCCACAATAAAATCTTTACCGCCGCAATTATGGCAAAATTTTTCGACAGGAACAATTTGACCGTTTTTAATTATAGCTTTGTGCTTGACTCCGCAGCAGGCGCAGCGTACTATAAACCACCGATTTTCAATTAATTCACCGCAATCCGGACAATAGCCAGTGTCTTTATCAGGCGGGAAATTTTCATGCTTACATTGCCTGCTTTTTTTGAAAAACTCCATAATAATCATATAAGTTTTATAATAATTATTATAAAAAAGTCAAATTTCTCAAAACACTAAAATGCCTTTACGAGAAAAATCTGAATATCTTTATTCAAACGTTCAATTCTTTTAACGTATCTCAAATCCGCCCAATTTTTTAAAATTAAAACAACAGCAGGCTTCTTATGCGTCAACTCTGCATAATAAAGCGACTGCCCGACACTTTCAGCCCATTTTTTTGCGAAATCAAACTCTATTGCATAATCTTTAGTAAGACAGTCGACCCGCGTCATATCCCACAACACAGCTTCTTTTCTGCCAAAATCCGTCTTGCACCATTGCGTAACATAAAAATCTTCCGTCTTATCAGCCGGCATCGTCTGGGTATCATACAATTCCAACGGGACATAATTTAACCCTAAATAATAAAACCCCGTAAACATTAACAAAAAAGTTACTGCAAAAGTTATCACTTTATTTTGATAATTATACTTCCTGCGCATAAGACTATTATACAGAATTTGAAATATAAAATCAAATAACAAAAACTATACCCTGATTCACAAAATAAAAACGGATTGAAGCAGCTTCAATCCGCATAAATTTGTCGTTCCCTTTTTTCCTTATGTCCATGTTTACGGCAGAAAAATTTATTTCTTTAATTAGACATACAACACCTATCCTATCCTATCCTATCCTATGAGGCATTATAACAGGATTTCAACCTATTTTAAATACATCTTTACATTTTGTTACATTTACATTTTAAGGAATTATTATTAATTTTAATACAATTAAAATGACAATAAAACCTACCACAACATTAAAAAGATATTCAAAACGTAAAATCAAATAATTCTTTCATTTCAACTTCCAAAGCATTTGCAAGCAGCTTCATTGTCCCTATGGTAACATTAGCCTCACCACGCTCAATTTGCCCGATATAATTGAAATTCATATCAACAATCTCAGCAAGCTTCATCTGTGATAACTTTCTTGATTTTCTTGCATAAGCAAGTTTTGCTCCGAATTTCTTTTCTAAATCTTTATTAAAATCCTGCATAATAATAGTATAGACAAGTTGTCAACCTATTTCTAACTGTTATTACTAATTAATTAATAGCTAATAACTATTAATTTATGTAAAGATTTAATCCAATAATAGCAAATAGGAATAAAAAATAAACTTAAAATACATGAGTATACCACAATAAACAAGGAGGATAAAATGACAAATATTAATGATTCAGGTAACAAGTTTGTTTATTACGGCGGAGTAAGATTTTCAAAAGATGAAGTATCGTCAGCCGGTTTTGACTATTCTAAAGGTAAACAACAATACGAAGTAAACCTAAAAACAGGACAAAAACTTATATTTGAAGACCAAACCAAATTTCACAGACGTGGTGAACCAGCAGTTAGTGCATGGACACAAAAAGGCTATGCGTATCTAACAGGGACAAATATGTCGAACGTTACTATATTTGGAGCACCTGACAAAAAAGATTATATAGACGTTGAAGGCGATAACAATAAAATTTACGTTAATAATGACAATTATGCCGATGAAGTTTACACAAAAGACTTGAATAAAAAATGGAATGAGGAAGATAGTAATAAAACGGCGCTTGGTCTAAAAGACATCTGGGTGGATACTCAAGGAATAAAAACAAGCCGAAATAAAGATAACGGACTTGAAATTAACAAACCAAATCATTTAAAATAATCAAAAAGCTACGCACGTAGACACAACGCCAAGTATCTTCGCCGCTTGCCGCAACAAAATTCACATAAAAAAGAGGAACAACTTTTTGTCATTCCTCTTTTTTAAAATTAGATGTGGCGGGCTATCTTCCCAGGCGGGTGCTACGCACGTAGACACAACGCCAAGTATCTTCGCCGCTGGCCGCAACAAAATTCACATAAAAAAGAGGAACAACTTTTCGTCATTCCTCTTTTTTAAAATTAGATGTCGGCAACGGGCTATCTTCCCAGGCGGTGGCCCGCCAAGTATTTTCGCTGAAATGAGTCTTTACGACCGTGTTCGGGATGGGAACGGGTGGTTTCCTCAC
>CALUQQ010000102.1 GCA_944322955.1 Candidatus Gastranaerophilales bacterium | reverse complement strand
CAACACACTATAAATTGGTGGAACTTGTCATGTCAACCTGAGGCTTTAGCCGAAGGATCCCAAAAAGTTAATGAGAAGCTGAAACAAGTTCAGCATGACAAAAATTTTGGTAGGATTTGTAAAGTTTAGGATGCGAAATATGTGAGCGAAGCACATAGAAAACACTTATTCCCTTATTCCCCTATTACCTTATTCACTTCAAAAAAAGCCGCGTTTACATTGGCCGAAGTCTTAATCACACTCGGTATAATCGGTGTTGTGGCAGCTATGACTATTCCGACTTTGATTACAAGTTATAAAGAAAAGCAAACCGTATCTCAATTAACAAAAGCTTATTCAACATTATCAAGTGCATTTCAAATGATGCAGGCTGAATACGGTACAATTGATACCTGGGGCTTAACAAACTCTGTTACAGGTATGGTAGACGATAATGGAAACAGACTTTACAATCATGACAGCGTAAAACTGGTAACTGCAAGATTCAAAAAATATTTAAAAGTTGCAAAAACTTGTGAACTTGACAAAGTCTGCTTTCCGGGTAAATGGTACAATTTGGCCGGTGATGACTTGTCAGACGCAGAAACTACAACATCTGTAGCGACCAGCGAAAATCTTGCTAATAGAGAAATACCGCCGGAATCTTCTTTCTACCTTAATGATGGAACATTTGTTTCCTTTGGTTGTTGGAATTCAGATATTGGTGATATTTATGTAATTTTGCCGGGAAGTAAAGATGCAATACTCGGAAAAACACGTTTTTATTTTAACATGAATTCAAAAGGGTTAATTCCTTTTGGAATGCAGAACACTAGTCATTACGCTACTTTTGAGGATTATTGCAATCCTGATGCGTCACTGGCAAGACTCGGATTTTACGGGCAAGGCTGCACAGCATGGGTAATATATAATAAGAATCTGGATTATTTGCATTGTCGTGATAAATTGTCTTGGGACGGTGCACATAGCTGTAAAGAGTGAAATAAATATTTTATATAAATATCCTCTTGACAAATGTTTATTCTTTTGTTAAAGTTAGTCATGTCTAACATATTTGTTAGATATAACTAACAATTAAATAAAAAAAGGATTAATTATTAAATATTTTATAGGTTAATATTTTACTGTCTATACTTAATAAGTCTGAGTGTAATAGTCTTAGACGAGTTTTCGGTTTTGTTTGAACATTTTGATAACAGAACCGTTTTTATTTGTGACGTCAATTTTATATGGGTAAAATTTAGCCGGAGATTTTTATCGGAAATGTAAACAATTAAACACAATTGTTTGACATGAAAGTCGGGTTATTTTAAAATTTTTTTAAAGAGGAAATGAAGTGAATATCTTCAGCTGTAGCCGCAACCGTAAAAGCCGGAACACTCTAAAAATATACTCCACGTGCTTTTTGGAGATATTTTTTTAGTTGTCCTCTTGTAAAACAGAGGATTTTTTAATGCATTTAGGTACCGTGCATACATCAAATAGCAGAATAGGAACCTGTCCGCACGGGCTTCCAATGGGGGCATGTCCGATTTGTAACGGAATGTCAGGCGGAGGCGGAGTTAAAAAGGCTGATTTTTCCGCAAAACCCGGCGAGATGAGCTGGAATGAGTGCGCGGCAATCGGAGCATTTTTAAAAGCACAAAAAGCTGCACAGCAGGCAAAAGAAGCACAATTTCAGGCGCATGTTCTGGCGCTTCAAAAATTTCAAAATACAATGGCAAATGCTGCCCAAAGAGCCGCTCAATTTGCTCAAATTGTTCAAAATTCTATGCCGCCGATTATCGCAAAGCCTCTTGCTTTTGTTATGAATAATATTGTTGCAAACGGACTTAATGCGATTAGAAATCTGCCGCAGACAATATCAAATTTTGTACAAAATTTTTCTCAAAAGTTCACAGATATCTCGGATAAATTAACAGCTGTTTATGGTGAAATAAAAGCCGCAGTGCAAAAGAAAGTATCTGAAACTTTTAACGAAATTAAAAAGAAAGTAAAATCAATTTTCAAAATTTTTGAGCCTTTAGACACGGATGATGAAGATAAAAAGGTTGAAGAAGCTAAACGAACTTTTGAATTAAAGACATTTATACATAGGCTTTATAAAAAGTTAAAAGATGGTGGCAGTGATGAACGTTAATCAATTTAGAGACGGTGAAACATTAAGACAAAACAGAAATTTAACGCCTTTACAAAGACGGACGAATGCTTATACAAAAGAAGGAGTAATTGTAAACAGTTTTTATAAAGATCCGTCAAGACAATCGGATTTACAGGATGCGTGTGATACATTAATAATTTCTGACGATACGAGACTTCCTAAAAAACTTTTGGAAACAGAATCCGAAACCGGTAAAAGTTTATTGCCAATAAGCGGTATAGCAGTTGGTGTTATGGGTGTGATAGCTTTGTTGACAGCATTTGTCCGCCGTAACGCAAAAATAAATCTTACAATTCCAAACGTAAAAAAATTACCTGATACTACAAGAAATGTTGCATTGAACCAAGAAACTCATCAGGCACTTTATCAGATGATTAAGGCGCCTAATCAAAAAACAATTCTTGCCGGTATTGGAGTTTTAACACTTACGGCAATGGCATTTATGGGAAAAACTTTTTTTGACGGATTTAAAGATGTCTGGGTAAAACGCCGCGAAGCTGATATTGAAAAAAATCTTCAGGAAAATTTAATTGAAGTTGAAACACAGTCTTTTGCCGGTAAAATGCAGATTATGCGCAGTATGCTCGCAAAACATGCCTTGGAATTCAAAAAATATATTTGTGATGATAACTGTAATATGCTGCCTAATTTCGGCCGGAATAAATTTTCTCAAGTTAGTTTTAAAGCTAAATCCAAGTATGACGATAAAAAAAATACACTTGGCTATGCTGCACTGGGACTTGGAACTTTCGCCTCAATAATCGCACTGGGTTTTATTTCCCTTAAAAATTTAACCAGAGGAAAAATGCATCTTGATAAGTATGTAAAAGATACTAAAGGTGTAATTACAGATATTATAACTAAATCAACCAATGAAACTAAAGATTTTGATAAAAATGTGTTAAGGCAGTTATTCCGTGCGATTGACGCGGATGCAGGCGATATAAAAGCATATACGAAAGATTTGAAATGGGATAAAGAAGAAGTAAACAATTTTGAAAAAGAGGTTATAACGGAAATTCAGACTTCAACAACAAAAGTAAATGCCGCGATGGGCGGTGACGGCACGCCAAAACCTTCGTTTTATTCACATGTAGACGATTACAGAGCATTTTTCTACAACTGGCTTTTAGACACATCAAATCCGCAGTTCAAACAGCTTTTCTTTGGTATCACCGGATTGACTGCCGTAAGTTATGGCGGCAAACTTGTCGGCGATGCCATAAAAGAAGTACAGGTAAAGAAAATTAATGCTCAAACAGAATTAGAATTACAGCAGCGTCTTGTATCAACCGAATTAAGAAATTTTAAGTCCAAAAAAGATGCCGCAATTCAGCCTTTGGTTGATGAATTTTACCGTCAGGTCGAAGCTGGGAAATCAAAAGATGAATTAAAAACTATGGCGGAAAATATTTTGTTTGAAATCAAAAACGGCGCACCGTTTGTATATTCATAAAAGGAGGGTAAATGTATATTCAGTCGGTAAATAATAATATTCAACCTGCATATATTCCGGCGCAGATGCCGAATTTGAAGAGGAATTATATTATCGTTGATAACAATAAGGTTGATGTTTTTGTGAAACAGGGTGAAAATGCTTTGCCTTATATTTCGGATGTTCTGCAGCATTCAAATAACGAAACACAAATTACGGAAACCTTATATATATTGGATAAAATGATTGACGGCGGAATTAAGAATGTTGATAAGATGTATCCTGTATTGTCGCGGTTTAACAACACCAAATCACCTAATATTCAGACCTTTTTAGCGGGAATTTACAGAAAAATTCAGGTGCCGGATGCGTTCGGCCCTTTAGTTAAAATGCTTGTGCAAAATTCTTTAAATCCTAATCCGGCGCCGTTTTTTGATCCTAATGAAGAAATCGGAGGCGCAATCCTCAGCTATATTTCACCCGAATTCAGAAAATAGTTTTGTAACGATTTTGTAATATTAATGGTCTGAAAATTAAAGAACATAAAACAAAGTGCCGACATGACATGTGCAAGCACCAAAACTTGCAGAAAGGAAACCGGCACGCTATGGGTATGGCAGCGTCACAAGCCAGATTTCTAGGTCTGACGGCCAGAAAGAACAATGTTGAGTTTGAGGGTCAACAAATAAACCAGCAACGTACAACATTGTCCAACCAGTCAGCAAATTATTATAATGATTTGCTCGGTATGTCCGTGCCGACACCTCCTTCTGTTGACAGTTATACCAAAACTGTTTACACATTTAACGACGGTGCTTTGACTAATACGATTACAGCTTTAATTTATGATACGGCTGCGAATAACGGTACATTTAAAGTAAGCTATCTTCAACAGTATGAGGATGAATTCACTCCCGTATCAGCTGCAACAAGTGTTGTAACCGAAAATGACGGTAAATATTATGTGGGCTCCAGTGAATTGAGAAAATTAGGTTCTGTTGATGATTATGATACGGATAAGGACCCTTATTTAAGCGAGCTGGGTGATACAGCTGATTTGATGGCTGAAGAAGCCGCCTATGAAGCACTTTTGGATGATAAATATGGTGACGACACCTGGTATGTAAGGTATGTCCAAAATTCATCTACAGGTGTATGGCAGCCTTATTTTTATAAAGAATCTGATTTGGTAGGTGCTGACAAGGATATTAATGGTAATATCACATCGGCTGTCAATTGTTATACTATGGGCTCCGACACAAAAACTGTCGAAGTTAAAAATGTTGGCGGCTGCAGAATTGAAAAAGATTCTACCGGTCGGTATATAGCAATTACAATTCCTGACGAAGGCGGGCATGAGGTTACATATTCTTTGACAACCACTACTGTAACAGATCAGGATGCTTATGACGACGCAATGAATCAGTATGAATATGATAAATATTTGTACGATCAGGCAATACAAGAAATTAACGCACAGATAGAAATTATTCAGGCACAGGACAAAAACCTTGAATTGAGATTGAAACAGTTAGACACTGAACAGAATGCTATTTCTACGGAAATGGATGCCGTAGAAAAAGTAATCGAAAAGAACACTGAAAGTTCATTCAAAACTTTCGGATAAAAATTTCCTTTCCCTTTTTTCCTTTTTCCTATTGATTTTCCAACGACTTTTTACCAAAAAAGTCGCTTTTTTTTTATTTTTTCTTGCCAAAAACGTAAAAAAATGATAAAATTTAATAAAAACACTAAAAAAAGGAGCAAAAAATGAAAAAACGAAATATCAGAAATCTCGGGGGGGGGCGGCCCTTTTAACCGCTCGTAGTGCGGGTTTCGGGGGTGCTGTTTGGGAAAAGTTATTAAGATACTACGGCACTAAGGCATTAAGAAGTAATTGTCGGGTTAGAAAACCCGGCCTACAGCTTATATGTCAACCTGAGGTGCCAGAGGCACGCCAACACACTAAATATTGGTGGAGCTTGCCTTG
>CALUQQ010000101.1 GCA_944322955.1 Candidatus Gastranaerophilales bacterium | reverse complement strand
ATAATTAACAGACCTCCTGAAGAAAATTAATTTTTCAATCCTTGACAAAATCTAAAAAATAAGATTTAATAAAGGAAACAGGAGGATAAATTCATGAAAACAAACACTACAAAAGCGGTTCAGATAGCCACCCCCCCCCGAAATTAGCTCTGGGCTTAGGGTTTAAGGATTTTATTAAAAAGTTACTGAAAAATAATTGTTGGCATAGTAATGCCGACCTACAAAATGTCATCCCGCACTGCCAAAGCGTGAGTGACGTGAGTCGAGTGAGTGGCGTGAGGTTTAATGTCATCCTGAACTTGTTTCAGGATCTTATTAAAAAAAGATCCCGCAATACCTACCGGCTACGCCGACGGATGCAGGCTCGCACAACTCGTTCCTCGTTGGTTCGCTTTGCAAAATGCGGGATGACAAAAGTTATTTCCCTCGCCCACCAGGTGAGAGGGATAAAGGGAGAGGGGCTTTTACATCGTTTCGACTGCAAGATCCTGAAACAAGTTCAGGATGACAAAAATGTGAGCAAAGCTCACAGTAAAGAACTTAACGTCTTAAAGTCTTATCGTCTTAACGACTTTAAAAAGAAAATTGCCTTCACCCTCGCTGAAGTTTTAATCACCCTCGGTATAATCGGCATTGTGGCAGCCATGACAATCCCGACGCTTATTAGCAATTACAAAGAAAAACAAACTGTAACCAGACTGCAAAAAGCCTACTCGACATTAAAAAATGCTTTTGAACTTGCAAAAGCAGAACACGGCGATTATACAACATGGACATGGAATCAAATACCTTTTTCCAACGGTCAAAGAACGCAATATTTTTGGGATACCTATATCCTCCCGCAATTAAAAGTATCCAAAAAATGTTTTCCAGGTAAAAATGGTTGTTCTTCCTACTATGTATATACACTTAACGGTCAGCAAATATTTAATAATACAACTCACTGTGCATTTGTACTAAATGATGGGACAGTTGTTTCTACATGGGCAGGTGAAGATAATTCTCCTTATCAACATATTTGGGCATTTGTAGATACAAATGGTTTTTCCGCGCCAAATACCATTGGAAAAGACATTTTTACAATGTATTTTGCACCGGTTTTCCCTGATAATAAAATGGGTTCATTAGACGAAAATGATGAATTTGTAAGCTCCGGTAAAACTTTAATAACTCCGTATGGGCTGCATTTATCAGGAGAAGGAATTAATGGTGCCACAGTCGAAGATTTATTAGATCCTAATTTTATACAACAAAATAGTACCCAAGATAATGTATTCAACCTCAACTGCTCAACGGAAGGTTACGGCTACTATTGCGGAGCCGCAATAAAACTGAATGGCTGGAAATTCCCGGACAATTATCCGGATTAAAAGATTCCAGAAAGTGAAGTTTTTTTGTGGTAAAATTTAAGCATAAAATATACAAGAGGTATTATAAATGCTTAGAACAGGAATAGTGGGACTGCCAAATGTCGGCAAATCAACTTTATTTAATGCGCTTACAAGTTCAAAAAACGCTCAAAGCGCCAATTATCCGTTTTGCACAATTGAACCGAATGTCGGTGTCGTAAACGTTCCGGATGAAAGATTACCGATTCTGGCAAAACTTTGCAAAACTGATGTTATAATTCCGACAGCGATTGAATTTGTCGACATAGCAGGACTTGTCAAAGGTGCAAGCAAAGGCGAAGGACTTGGCAATCAATTTTTGCATAACATAAGAGAAGTTGATGCAATTATTCAGGTTGTCCGCTGCTTTGATGACCCGAATACTATCCACGTTGCAGGAAAAGTAAATCCTCTTGACGATATTGAAGTTATTAATACAGAACTTGCTCTTGCGGATTTGACCTCCGTTGAAAAGCGTCAGGCTCGTATTTCAAAACAGGCAAAAGGCGGCGACAAAGACGCAGTGCTTGAAGATAAAGTTCTTACAAAACTCACGGAACTGCTTTCCGAAGGAACATTTATTAATGTAAAAGAACATTTTAATGAAGACGAAATTCCGGTTGTTAAAATGCTTAACCTTATGTCAACAAAACCTGTCATCTATGCAGCAAATGTTTCAGAATACGACTTAAAAGATGGAAATAATTATACAAAACAGGTACAGGAATACGCTTCCAAACACAGTGCAGAAGTCGTCCTGATTTCAGCCAAAATTGAAGAAGAACTCGCTGAACTCGGAGATGATGAAGCTAAAGAATATCTTACGGAACTCGGCGTTGAAGACAGCGGGATTAACCGTATGATTAAATCTGTTTATAAATTATTAAATTTAAGAACATTTATAACAGCCGGCGAAAAAGAAGTCCACGCCTGGACAATTCCGGCCGGTGCCAAAGCTCCACAGGCTGCCGGCGTAATCCATACGGACTTTGAAAAAGGTTTTATCAGAGCCGAAATTACACCTTACAAAGACTTTGTAGAACTCGGCTCATATGTTGCCTGCAAAGAAAAAGGTGTTACACGTCTTGAAGGCAAAGACTATGTTGTTCAAGACGGAGATTTGGTTCATTTCAGATTCAGCGTGTAAAAAATCTGCTAAACAGCTGATGCATAAGCTTTTGTAACATCATTAACTGACAGTTTATATGCAACTTTGCCTGTAAAGGCTACCTCATATTTTTCAGGAACATGATACAAAATCATTGTGCTGTCATTTATACAAATCGGGCTTCCATCACTATGAACAAGAACGTACCTGTCGCCATCTTTATTAACTTGATAAACATCATTTTCATCAGCCGCATTAACGAATTTAGTATTTGGTTTTAACCCGCTTGTAATTCCAACGAGCCTTTCACCGTCATTAGGATCCGAAAGCACAATTTTACCTGCTGTCACATAAACCTTCTCTGGCTTGTAACCTGAGTCATGATTATGGTTTATCCCTCTGGTATTAAATATTGATATTGCCATTTTGCCGTCAGTATTTTGCCGCAAAATTGCAGAGGCTTTGGAATTATATTGGCCGTCGGAAACATCCTGAAGCGGCAAAAGTATAGGCGTGCCGTTATTTAATGCATCCAGTTCAGGACGTGAGCGAAGAGCCATTATTTTGTTCAATTCATCATGATATTTTTTAACAAACTCTTTGTTTTTATCTGAAAGCCACTCATTATGTATATAGGCACGGTTTTGGAGATAAATATTTTTTGTTTTGGATTCAAACCCTGTAGATGCCAAATCATCACCTGCATATAACGTCGGTTTACCGGGAAGTGCAACAAGATATTTCATCATGCCTGTTAATTTTGAAAATGCAGGTTCAACCATTTTTTTAAATGCTAAATTTTTCAAAAGGTCATAGTCAGACTCGGTTAACGGTATTTTTGTGTATATTTTTGTATTTACATTAGCCTTCTTTTCTGATTTGCTTGCCTCTACTTTGCAATCTTCTTGATAAAGTCCCTGTTTAATAACAGCGTCAAGAGTAACCTCAAAAGGTTTTACCCCGAATGCGTCGGCTTCAAAATTTTCACCTAAATATTCACCGTTTGCAAGAGCAGTTACCGCTTGACTTATAAATTTAAAAATAGCTTTATGATTATTACTGAATACGTCGTTGCTTTTTGATAATTCATCTAATGATTGAATAAGAGCTGTTCTTACAGCTTCACCCATTGCAACGGCTTTAGGACTTACTCTTGAAAAATCATATTCCTTAATTTCGTCATCAGACGGAGGATTTTCATTACCATAACGGTCTTTTAAAAGTTTAAATGCTCTAACCCTGTATTCATGATTTGCAGGATTAGTCAAATCAGTATAGAACATTCCCATATCAAGAGCCAAACCATGAAGAACTCGCGGTTTATCATGGTTGCCGACAAATGTATATGAATAAAGCAATGACGGCAGATTAGAAGCTGACATATAAGTTTGTCCGTTATTTTTGTCATCGACTAAACGCTGATAAACCATATTGTTAAAAATATGCGCCGGCAGATCATTTTCCCATACTGAAGCCCTATTGGTAGTATATTCAAATGTTTTGCCGAACATCATTATTATATTATTGAAATAATAGGTGTAATTAGCTAACGCGGTAAGACCCGTTTCGTTAATCAATTTTTGTCTGACGTCTTTTGCAGTTTTATATTTATGAGAAGAATCTCCGTTACCGATTTTGTGCAGGTCATATTCATCGGTAAGTTCAGCGACAATATAGGAATTCGGATTGATTTTCAAAATACTGTCATTAAATTTTTCCCAAAATTTTGTGACATGGGACCATGTGTAATCAAAATCGGTACTTTTATTACGCATTGAATCAATATTCGCAATATCTTTAGCTGCGTCAATTCTCCAATCAAGACCTGCTTCGGCTTTATCTATTATTAAATCTGCAAGTGCAAAACTTCTTACACTTGTTCCTTTTATGGACCTGACAAGCGCATCTGTCAAAAACTGTTTATCTTTTTCAGAAATTTTCGCAACACCTGATCTGATTTTTGAAATCAAGCTCATTGCTTCATCTTCGGGAGAGGCACCATAAATTTCTAATTCTTGCAAAGATACATTTTTTAATGCTTTGTAATCATAGCCGATTTCGCCAGTTTCTTTATCTGAATAAACCTTTACATCCGGCACTAATGATTTTATCACAGCAAATTTAGCAATTTCAGAGGTTAATAACGGTAATACATATTTGCCGTACAAAGTAGTGTCGGAACCGGAAGAAAATTTTTGTCTGTCAGGCAGTTCTTTTTGCACTTTTGAAAGAATATCCAATGCAAAATCAGACATCTCTTTATCGTACATTTTCTGGGTATATAAGTAACCGCGTTTATATTCTTTTTTCAACTGAGGATTGCCTTTTTTGTATAAATCATACTTTGAAACGCCTATTTCATCTTCGTGAATTGCACGTTTAGCAATATAAGGAGTTGCAAATACTCCGGCGATATTATCACCAAATTCAATTGATTCCAGAGGCAAATTCATCAGACCCATTTTAACCTGATCTTTATAAGAATCAGGATAAAATTTTCGGTCTGACACATAGTCTCCGTTAATCACATTATCTATAACATTTTCGTTTAAATCTTTAATTTTAGCAGGAAAAATTTTATCTTCTATATTTTCGTTTATTTTATTAAGAATTTCACCGGCATCGTCATCTTCAATATTTTTTAAACTTTGGGCTGTATGAAGAGTCAAAATATCTTTAGTTTTTTGCGTCCAAAACATTCCGGATGAAATTACATAATCCTGGACCTGATTATTATTTTCCCGTAAAAGCTTTAATCTTGCAGCACGTTCATCCAACGGAAGATTTTTTAATTTTTCCGTAACTTCATGTGAATTTACAAAATTCAATTTTAAAATGTCAGTATTAGCATCCCAAGTCTCGACATTACTTTCAATTTTATCTTCAAGCTCAAAATTTACATATTTATTCAAAAATCTTATGCCTTCAATATCATCAATTCTTATGGGAGATTTTTTATTTTTATTATACTCAATCAAATTGAGCATATTTTTATGATAAACTTTCGGGTCAACTTCAAATTTAAAAGGTATAACTGTATCATTATGAGTATTAATTTCATAAGGATTATCCGTATTCAAAACATCATATGATTGTATAGGATTTTTTTTATCATTTTTTTGTTCTTCACTTAAAAGCCTTTTATCAAAAATCTGGACATACGTAGGTTTATGCACGTCATAATCACGATTAGTCGAAATTTTTATTTTTCCGTCAGGCTTTTGAACATATTCATAAGGAGAATTTAAAATTTTATGAGAAATATTTTTCTGATTTTTACCAAAAACACCCAGCTTTAAAGGAAATCCTGAAATGTTAAACCAATTATAAAAAGGAGAATTTTCACCCCATTTCAAAATATTGGCAAAATGCACCCCTTCCAGGCCTTCGTTTACAAATGCACCATCCGATACAAATGTCATACCTTTTGCAAACAATTTACGCTGGATTGAGGCAAAATTATTAATATTGCCTAAAGATTGCGCCATCTGGAAATTATTTTTATTCCAATAAGCATGTGAAGATACGCTGTCATCCGTAAATACAGGCAACGAAATTATGCTGCTGTAACCGTCAAATTCTCCGTCATCAAGAGCCTTTTCAACTCCTGCAAGTGTACCTCCGATTTTATTGGAAAAATGCTTATAGGATTTTTGTGCTTTTTCTAAAACTTTATCATCTTTTTTAATATCATTTTTAGTAAACAATTCAGAATTATAAACATATCCCGGATTAAAATTATCGGGAATAATAAGTTTCATTGAGCCGCCATGCGTAAGGTTTGAACCTTTTTGAGTAATTAAGTTATAAATTTCATGCGGCTCTTTTGATCTTTCATCTATGATATTACCTGAGTCAACATAATAGCTCGGATATCCGCCATTTATACCTACAAGCTTGTAGTGATAAGCAAACGGAGTATCATCGGATATAAAATAATTTGATGACAGATCAACGACATTTTTACCGTTTATCAGCTTAAGTTGATTTTTGCCTGTTTGAAAATTCGGGACAATATCAGTAATACTATAATTCCCGTGCTTGTCCTTTTCAACGTTATAAACTTCCAAATAACAATTATACTTCTCATCATCAAACGGAAAATTAAACTCGTATAATTTATAACCATGATTATCTTTCGCCGGAGCATAACCGTTAAAAGACACTTTTGGTGTATTATAACCGATTGCACTTACTTTCACACAATTCTCCTTACTACTTTGATTATAATAAACATAAATCCTGTTTTTTGCCAAAATATAAAGCATTATTAAGAAATTTTTACATTGATTGAATAATACAAGATTATTAGATATTTTCAGATTATAATTTGATTGTACAATTGGAGAAATATAATGCTAATGACAGAATTGAAATATGATATCAAAGATATCAATCTTGCGGAACAAGGTAAAAATCAAATTGAATGGGCATTTAAAGACATGCCTGTTTTATCACAAATTCAAAAAAGATTTATAGAAGAACAGCCGTTCAAGGGCTTAAAATTATCGGCATGTTCGCATGTTACAAAAGAAACCGCAGCATTATGCATAGTTTTAAAATCAGGCGGAGCTGATACCATACTGGTTGCATCAAACCCATTATCAACTCAGGACGATGTTGCGGCAGCACTTGTAAAATATTACGGCATCCCTGTTTTCGGTATAGCAGGTGAAAGTACGGAAACTTACAAAAAGCATATTCAAGAAGCCATTAACCACGAACCTGATTTAATAATAGAAGACGGATGCGATTTAGTATCCACATTACATATAGAAAGACCTGACTTGGTCGACAAGGTTATCGGATCAACAGAAGAAACCACAACAGGTATCATTAGGCTACAGGCAATGGAAAATGACGGCAAATTAAGATTTCCTGCAGTAGGAGTAAATACAAGCTTAACAAAACACCTATACGATAACAGATACGGTACAGGACAAAGCTCAATGGACGGAATTGTCCGCGCGACAAATATATTAATCGCCGGTAAAACCGTTGTTATTTCAGGCTATGGTTGGTGCGGCAAGGGCTGCGCATTAAGAGCAAAAGCACTCGGCGCGAACGTAATTGTCTGCGAAGTTGATCCTTTGAAAGCACTTGAAGCAGCTATGGAAGGCTACCGCGTAATGCCGATTGCAAAAGCAGCTTTGGAAGGCGATATTTTCCTGACTGTTACAGGCGATAAACACGTTGTAGACGTAAATCATTTATTAACAATGAAAGACGGTGCTTTTGTTGCAAACGCAGGTCATTTTAACTGGGAAGTTAATGTAACAGGACTACAGGAATACACAACAGAAATCAAACAAATCAGGCCTGATTTACAGGAATACAAATTAAATAACGGCAAATCAATTTACGTATTATCAGAAGGCAGACTTGTAAACCTCGCAGCTGCAGAAGGTCATCCTGCAAGCGTTATGGATATGAGTTTTGCAAATCAGGCTCTCGGTATGGAATTTATCGTCAAAAACAAAGGTAAATTAGAAAATAAATTATATACACTTCCTCATGAAGTTGATGTTAAAATTGCCGAGATGAAACTAAAATCAATGGGGATTGAAATTGATACCCTGACACCTGAACAGGAAGCATACCTGCATAGCTGGAAAATTTAACAAAAAGAGCTCTTAAAAGAGCTTTTTTGTTATGGAAAATTTTTCAAAAATTTTTCAATACCGTCCGCAATAGCTTTTGCACAATGTTTTTGGAAAGATGTATCCACAAGCATAGCGTTATCATAAGGATTTATAAGATAAGCTGTTTCTACAAGTACACTCAATGCGTTAGTATTTCTTACAAGTGCAAGGCTGCCTTGCCTGATATTATCATTATATGTTCCGAGCTGCCCCGTCATTTCTGCCAAAATATTTGCAGCCAGAGGTTTTGCCTGATTATAGTAGTAATAAATGCTTGTACCTCTGTGTTTATTTGGGTCAGCACTATCGGGGAGAGAATTTCCGTGAATACTTATCAGAAACATTGCATCATTTTTATTCGCAATATCCACACGTTCGAAAAGCTCGGTATAACTATCGTTTGAACGTGTCATAATAACGTCCGCGCCGCGTTTTTTAAGTTCGTGCTCCAGATATTTGGAAATTAAAAGTGTAATATCTTTTTCTTTATCCCCAAGACAACCGGTTGCACCGGATTCAATGCCGCCATGTCCTGCATCTATTGTTATTTTAATATTTTTAAGCGGATGTTCTGCATCAACAACCGGAAATTTTCTTATTTTAAATACAAAATCATTACCGTCATAGCTGCCGCTATAGCCTGCAAGCCTGGATGTTCCCGTAATTTTTTTGTACGGGAATTCAAAAACATAAGTATTATCCGGAAAATCTTTTATGTTATAGAATTTAAGAATAAAATTTTCACCTTCAATAATTTCATATGGAACTTTTTTATCCAGATGGAATATAACCCTGAAATATTCATCGTCATCAGCTCTTTCAAAACCGCTTAAACTCCCGTTCAAAATAATATCCAGAGACTGAACGTGTGACTTCAAAATCCAAGCTTTTTTATTGCTGCATAAAACAACTCTAAAAAATTCTCCTTTTTCTGCATCTATACTCAACGGAATACCTTTTTCCAAATGAACAATTCTGTTTATTCCGAAATTAACGGGCGATGTTCTCAAAGGAACATTCTCATCGGAAGTTATAACATATTTTAATTTTTCATATTCAATAAGCTCAGGGACAGTATAAGAATTTTTTACATTTTTTAAAGGCCTATTTATTAAAAATACTTTTAATTCATCACCGTTTTGCAACACAAACTTATTTTCACCTTCTTCCAGCGTTACAACATGCGCGAACCCGCCTGATGGATGGATTTTCACCTGTACGCCGTTCACAAGCAAAGTACTTTTAGGATTACAAGAGCCGACAAAAAAAGTGGACGGAGAATTTATAGTAACATTTGACATTCCCGGATATACAACGTCAAAAGCAAATGCGCCGCGCATTGATAAAATCATTAAAATTATTAAAAACAATACTCTCATAATTCCAATATACTCCATTATTTCAAAATAATAAATTTTTGTAATTTTATTTAATATTTAAAAATTTTACCTTTCCTTATGCTAAAATAATGAGAGGATATGCGAAACAGAAATAAAGAAAATGAAAAAGATAAACGTTTCAAAAGCTTTGACAGAATTCTGGGGCTTTTACAAATTTTCTTTATATGTTTTGCTTCATTTCTTGCGATTTATTTATTTGTAGTACAAATTATTGATGTTGGCAAATATCGTGCAAAAGCCAGAAACCAAAGAATAAACAGAAGTTTTGTTATGCGTGGAGATATCTATGACAGGAACGGTATCAAACTTGCGACAGACAAGGTTTATTCGGATGTTTACGCACACCCTGCGAATTATGATTCATCAGAAGAAGATCTGGCCAAAAAACTTGCGCCGATTTTAAAAATGCCATACGGAGAGCTTCTAAATATGCTAAAAAAACCGGGACCGGTTATCACAATTAAAAAAGATATTGATAAAAATACAGCAAAAGAGCTTGCCAAATTGCATTTGAGAGAAATCAGCATGGGTAAAAAAAATACGCGTACATATCCTCAAGGAAATCTTGCAGCCCATGTTTTGGGATATTATAATTTTGATGCAGATATAGCAAATGGTGTCGAATACACGGCAAAAGATAAACTGGAACACGTTGAACATGCAGTAAGATATCAAAGAACACGCGACGGTAAAATTATATATGATTTTACGACCGACCCGGTTGCAACTACCACAAATCCCAAAGGACAAGATATAACTTTAACTATAGATGCCGCAATTCAGCACGTATGTGAAAAAGAATTACAGAAAATGATTAACGAAAAGGAGGCTTTACGCGGCACAGTAATCGTTATGAACCCCAAAAACGGTGAAATCCTTGCATATGCTGTTTATCCGACATATGATCCGAACAATTACAGAAAAGCAAGCGAAATCCAGATTAAAAATTGGACGTTAACCGATGTATTTCCGCCGGGGTCAACATTCAAAATAATTACGGTTTCAAGTGCAATGGAGCTGGGCAAAATAAACGAACACACCGAAATTCTTGACACCGGCAAAACATCAATAGGCAAATGGGAAATTAAAAACTATGACTACAATGTACACCCATATCCGGGAATGATTTCACTGGAATATTTATTTGAGCATTCAAGCAACATTGGTTCTATAAACGTAGCCAAAACTATGAGTTCAAAAGAATTCTATGACATGCTAAAAAAATTCGGTTTCGGTCAAAAATCAGGAATAGACTTGCCTGGAGAATCCGCAGGGCTGCTTCCAGCTTGGCACAAATGGGATAAAGGAATTCACGCAACAATGGCTTACGGTTACGGGACATCGGTTTCCGCGATGCAGATGGTTAGCGCCGTATCAGCACTGGCAAATAACGGTGTAAGAGTAACACCGCATATCATAAAATACCCGCAGGAAGAATATGACCAAAAAATTCACTACACTCAAGTAGTGTCGCCGGAAACAGCAAAAACAGTCACGAAACTACTTGCAGAAAGCGTTAATAACGGAAAATCCGTAATCAAAATGGACAAATATAATGTTGCCGCAAAAACCGGCACTTCAAATAAACCCAAAGAAGGCGGCTCCGGCTATACAGGCATGTCATACACATCAACAATAGGCTATCTCCCGGCAACGGATCCGCAGGTATTAATTTACGTAATGATAGACAGTGCACGGGTCGGTGCAATATGGGGTAACACGGTTGCAGGGCCTGTTTTCCATGAAGTTGCAGAGCAGACCGCAAGAATTATGAATCTTAAACCTGATAAACAGCCTAAGAAAAAGGAGACCATTAATGAAACTTGAAGAACTGATTGAGTATCTTGACTATAAAGACTTAGTAAATTTTAAAAGCGTTGAAGTCAGCGGTATTTCCTATAATTCCAAGACCACCAAAAACGGTGATATTTTTATATGCCTTGTAGGTGAACACACTGACGGACACGAATACGCGCAAATGGCAATCGACAACGGTGCTGTTGCACTTCTTGTAGAAAGACCGCTTGATATAAAAATTCCGCAGGTGGTTGTATCTAACACACGCCACAAAATCGCGGATATTGCAGACAGATTCTATTCAAGACCATCTTTAGGCATAAATTTAATAGGCATAACCGGAACAAACGGAAAAACAACCGTAACTCATTTAATCCAGCGTATTTTTGAAGAAAATAACCAAAAATGCGCGCTTATCGGAACTTTGGGATATAAATTATCATCAAACGGTGAATACCGCGATGCAAAACACACAACCCCGCAGGCGCCTGAATTGCAAGCAACATTGCGGATGATTAAAGATGTTGAAAAAATTGATAATGTTGTTATGGAAGTAAGCTCTCATGCGCTTGAGCAAAACAGAGTCGGAGGCTGCAGATTTGACGGGGCAGTGTTTACAAACCTAACACAGGACCATCTTGATTACCACATTACAATGGAAAATTATTTTAATGCAAAGGCAATTTTATTCAAAAATCTTAAGGAAGGCTGCTTTGCAGTTATAAACATTGATGACGAATACGGCGAAAAATTTTTAAGTGTTGTGCCGGAAGAAGTTAAAAAATACACTTATGGGGTAAAAAATAACGCAGATGTCACCGCAAAAAACATTGAATTTTCATTAAACGGCGCAGAATTTACACTTGTGACAAAGGACGATGAATACAATGTCAGCCTGCACATGAACGGTATGTTCAGCGTTTATAACGTACTTGCAGCGATTACAACCGCAATTGCACAAGGAATTGACATAAAAACAGCACTTAAAGCACTGGAAAACGTAAAAGGAGTTGCGGGAAGATTTGAGGTTGTAGCCAAAAAGCCGCTTGTAATTGTGGATTACGCACACACGCCGGACGGCTTGGAAAACGTTTTGAATTCAGCAAGAGAAATTACGCCGAAAGACGGGCATTTAATCTGTTTGTTTGGCTGCGGCGGAGACCGAGACGCCACAAAACGTCCGAAAATGG
>CALUQQ010000100.1 GCA_944322955.1 Candidatus Gastranaerophilales bacterium | reverse complement strand
GAAAAAGGCTTTGTAACTCAGGTTCTTGAACGATTAATGGGACAAGAAAAAATAGATTACGCAATCGCGGTAGGTCCGATGCCAATGATGAGAGCGGTTGCGAATATGACCCGCGATAAAGGAATTTATACTGAAGCCAGCATGAACCCGATTATGGTAGACGGAACGGGGATGTGCGGAGCGTGCAGAATTACTGTCGGCGGAGAAACAAAATTTGCCTGTGTTGACGGCCCTGATTTTGACGCACACAAAATAGACTTTGACGAGGTTATCAATAGAACCCGTATTTACAAAGATCAGGAACGCAAACGCGACGAAAATTGTAATTTACTTAGACAAAGTGTTAACTAGGAGGATTTATGGCAAACAATGATATTCCTTATTGCCCGTTATTAAGTATAGGATCAGGCGGAATTGATATGGTCTGTACACAAGAAAAGTGTGCATGGTACATGGCTAATGTAAAAAAATGTTCAATGTATATAATGGGTTATAATGCACTTGTTGAAGCCAACAGCAAAAAGAGACCGACTAATCAATGAAAATAGCTTTATGCGTAAAACAGGTTCCTGATACGTCAGATATAAAATGGACCGAAAATAACACAATGCAGCGTGAGGGGGTTGAAAGTATTTTGAACCCTTATGATGTTTATGCTGTTGAAGCCGCACTAAAACTTAAAAAAACATACGGTGCAGAAATTACGGTATTTACAATGGGACCTATGCAGGCAGAAGATATGCTGAAGAATATCATCGCTCTCGGAGTTGATAACGGTGTTTTAATCAGTGACCGAAAATTCGCCGGCGCAGATACCTTTGCGACCGGGAAAACCGTATCCACAGCAATAAAAAAAATTATGCCTGATTTTGACATAATTCTTTGCGGACAGTTTGCAATTGACGGTGATACAGCCCAAACAGGGCCTTGTATCGCAAGCCTCTTGAATATTGCGCAGATAACTTACGTCAAAAAGATTAACGAATACTCTGACGGAACTATTACCGCAACAAGACTTCTTGACGACGGCATAGAATCAGTAAAAGTCAAGGCACCTGCGCTTTTATGCATTTTAAAATCTGAATTTGAACCCTCAAGAGCTTTGATAAACGGGATTATAAAAGCACAGGATACAAAAATTACAACCCTGACGCTTGAAGATTTGGGGCTGAACCCTGAAGACGTCGGGATAAAAGGCTCACCGACTTATGTTTCAAAAGCTTTCCGACCGGAGGTTAAACACAACGGTGAAAAACATGATTGTCTTGAAACAGGTACAGGGGCTGAAATTATCTTAAACAAAATAAAAGAAATCGGGGTACTGAAATGACGGGCGGAATTCTTTTATATGCGGAAATTACAAGACAAGGGTATGTTCATACGGTATTTTTTGAACTTGCAAACAAAGCCCGCGAGCTTTCGGCAAAATTGAATAACGCACCGGTTATGGCAATTTTATTTACAAAACCCGGTATGCTGTCCGATTATAAGGAAGGATTTACCTATAGCGGCATTGATAAAGTTTTTGTGTTTGAGGATGAAAAATTCGGCGAATATAATACTGAAACTTACTCAAACCTTATTATTAATCTGGTAAAAGAAATTCAGCCGGAAATCTTTTTAATCGGAGCAACAAATCAAGGGAGGGATTTGGCGCCCAGAATTTCATCCACAGTCGGGACAGGACTTACCGCAGACTGCATAGAACTTGATATAAATGAAAAAGGCTTGCTTGCCGCAACACGTCCGACATTCGGCGGACAATTAATGGCAACGATTTTATGCAAAACAAAACCGCAAATGGCAACTGTTCGCCCAAAAGTTTTCAAACCTGCGGTTGATATCGGTTATAAAGAAACCGAATTTATCTATAGAGAAATAAAACCCGAAGATTTTAAAGAAAATGTACAGCTTGAAAAATTTATGCAGGTATACGAAAACGACCTGAATGAACTTGATTCGGCAGAGGTCATAGTTGCAGGAGGCAAAGGAATGAAAGGCGAAGAAGGTTTTAAAATGCTGAAAGAGCTTGCGGATCTTCTGGGCGGAACGGTCGGTGCCACACGCGCCGCGGTGGATTTAGGCTACGCACCGCACACAATACAGATAGGCCAAACAGGAAAAAACGTTACACCGAAATTATATATAGCCTGCGCGATTTCCGGCGCAATCCAGCACACCGTAGGGATTATGGGTTCTGAACATATAATCTGCATAAACAATGACCCGAATGCACCGATTTTTGATGTTTCTGATACAGGAATTGTCGGCGATGTTTTTGAAGTTGTGCCAAAACTTATTGATATGCTGAAAAATCCCTCTTGACAAAATATGCAAAATAATATTTAATGAAAGAAAAAAGGAGGATAAAAGCATGAAAACAAACACTACAAAAGCGGTTCAGCAAGCCACCCCCCCCGAAACCCACGCTATATAAGGGTTTTACGCTTGCTGAGGTCTTAATAACCTTGGCTATTATCGGAGTCGTTGCCGCCATGACTATTCCGACTCTGGTACAGAATTACCAGGAACGTTCATGGACTACCGCGGCGGTAGTATTCCAAAGAAAATTAGGTGATGCTTTAACTGTTATGAATACTCAGGGCTCTCTTGCAGGTTATCAAAATACCGAGGATTTTGTGGCTGAATTATCCAAACATATGAAAATCTCTAAAGTTTGTAAAAACGATGACTTGATGTCCTGCTTTGAAGATAAAGTTATCTGGGGTGCCGAAAATGAAGAAGTTGACATGACTAAGGTTAAAAATGTTTCACACTTCGGACAAGATGAATGGGAAGAAACAGATATCGTAGGCGCTATGTTTGCTGATGGAACTACTGCTCTTATTGCTTACAACAAAGATTGTAAACAAAATCCTTACAGCAACAAAGTTATTAATATAACTAAAGAAGGTATCGGCACTGATTGTTTAGCTATTTTGTATGACACCTCAGGGTTTAAAACTCCTAATACTCAACAAAAAGATTTAAGAGGTTTGAATATTGCAAGTCTTGGCGGTAACAACTGTGCGTTTGAACTTGGCGGAACATGCTTTACTGCTCCGTTTACTCCAACTCCGTTAACCAAGGCAGAATGTGAAGCCGAAAAGACAACCCTTGGAATATCCGATTGCTACTATGATGACGATTATTGGGCGGGAGCTGTAAAGGCTTGTGGCGGCACAAAGAACATGCCTACACAAGCGCAGCTAACAGCACTTGCCGAAGAACTTTATGGCGCACCAATAAGGTCAACCGGTACAACCTCAGGCTTAACACTTGACTATGACAAGGTAGCAGAGTTAGGCTTCACAGCCTCTCCCGGCTCCTATTTCTACGTTTGGTCCGGCGAGGAGTCTAGCAGCAGCTACGCGTACAGCCGCACCTTCGGCCCTACCAATACGCTCCGGGGCTACAACGTCCGTAACCATAGCGTTCGGCAGGCGGTTTGCCTTGGGGATTAATATCCTCACCCGAATTTCTAAACTCACAAGTTCGTTAAGAAATTCTACCCTCTCCCGTTGGGAGAGGGTAGTAATTGTGTGAGCTTAGCGAACTACAATTACGGGTGAGGGTTTCCTCTTAGTATCTTTATCAAAAAAATTAAATATATTTATCTTTTGTGCTAAAATAAATGGGTAAATGACCATTTTTTAGAAAGGACAGAGGATATGAACAGAGTAGTTGTAGGCGCACAGTGGGGAGATGAAGG
>CALUQQ010000099.1 GCA_944322955.1 Candidatus Gastranaerophilales bacterium | reverse complement strand
AAACTTTACAAATCCTACCAAAATTTTTGTCATGCTGAACTTGTTTCAGCTTCTCATTAACTTTTTGGGATCCTTCGGCTAAAGCCTCAGGTTGACATGACAAGTTCCACCAATTTATAGTGTGTTGACGTGCCTTTGGCACATCACCATGACATGGCAAGCTCCACCAATATTTAGTGTGTTGGCGTGCCTCAGGCACCTCAGGTTGACATGACAAGTTCCACCAATGTATAGTGTATTGTCGTGCCTCTGGCACCTCAACATGACAAGACAAGCTCCACCAATATTTAGTATGTTGTCGCGTATTTGGCAGTTTACTAACCCGACTGTTACTTCTTAGTGCCTTAGTATCATAGTATCTTAATATCTTTTCCCAAACAGCACCCCCAAAAACTCCATCTACGAGCGGTTAAAAGGGTCGTCCCCCCCCGACGTTATTAAATTTGTTGTTTTTCATTCGTTTTTTCTCCTTTTTTACATTTACTTTATAATTATAACACATTTTTCTAAATATAACAACTGATTTTACAAAGGTTGAAGACATTTTTTGCCGTAAAAGATAATAAGAAAGGAATATTTATGGCAAGAATAATTGAAGGAAAAAGACGAATAATCAAAATGAGTGTGGATGATGTATTGAATATTGTTAGGGAATATCAGCAGATTTGCCACAATAGCTGCTGTTATGAACATACGCGTGAACTACTTGAAAAAGCGAATTTTTATATTCCGGAGGATTAAATAAACCGCCGAATAGCTTTTTGTAAAAATTTTAATGTAAAACAGTGTTGACATGATGTACTTTTGTAACAGTTTTATGGAAATAATACCCCAAAATTGCCCATTTGGGGTTATTGATATTTTGTTTTTGGTTTATGTTAATATATAAAAGGAGTTAAAAAAAATTATGAAAAAAAATTTAATCGCAATTTTATTAATTTTTGCAGTGCCAGTAATTGTTTATATGGCATTAACAAAATCCGCAGCAACAACAGCACAGCCAACAGACACAACAAATACCGCGAACAAACCGCAGGTAATCAAATTCACATCGGCAATGTGTCTAGACTGCCAAAAAATGAATGAAATTTTCAAAGAAATTTTTCCGAAATACGAAGGCAAAATTATCTTGACAGAAATTCCTGTTCAAGACGGCTCCTCATTTACAAATTCCCAAATAGAAAAATACAACGTGACCCTTGTGCCGACAATTATTCTGCTTGACGCTACCGGTAAACAAATAAAACGTATTGAAGGTGCAATTGAAAAAGATGCAATGGACAACCTTTTGAAAGGTCTTGAATAATGGATTACGCCGATATTTTTACGAATAATACAAGTATTTTGATATTATTTATAATGTCATTTTTCGGAGGGCTTGTTGCATCTGTTTCGCCGTGTTCTTTAGCAATGCTTCCTATAATAATCGGCTATATAGGCGGGTATTCGGACGCAAAACCATCAAAAACTCTCTTGCAGATGGTATTTTTTGTATTCGGCACAGCAATAGTTTTCTCAATAATCGGGATAATCTGTGCGCTTACGGGAAAAGTTTTTGTATCAAATCATTATTTTGCCCTGATACTGGCGTCCTTGCTGCTAGTAATGGGATTGAAACTCGTAGGATTTTTGGACTTTGATTTTCCGGTCTTAATAAAAGAAATACCCAAAAGCACGGCACACAACACATTTATCTATCCGGTGCTGCTGGGAGCAGTATTCGCACTAATAGGAAGCCCGTGTTCCACACCGATTTTAGCGGGTATAATGGCATTTGCGTCACTTTCTGCTAATATTATTAATGCTATTGTAATGTTGTTTTTATTTTCAATCGGGCAGGGGTTAATACTTATTCTTGCCGGATTTTTAACTTCACGTCTCAAAAATTGGCAAAATTTCTACAAAATTTCCGATATTTTAATGAAAATAAGCGGAATTTTGTTAATTTTGGCGTCTATATATATTTTTTATAAGATTTTCTACCCGCTTATTGTAAAATAGCCCCCTATGATGTACAATATATGCAAAGGAGTATATTAAGATGAAAACATATGAAGGGCAGTTAACCACATCAGGGGAAAAATTTTGTATAATAATATCCAGATTTAACGATTTTATCGGGTCAAAACTTTTGTCAGGCGCTGTAGATGAGCTTAAAAGACATGGCGTTGCCGACGAGAATATTGATATAGTAAAAGTTCCCGGTGCATTTGAAATCCCTCTTGCGTCCCAAAAATTTGCCAAAACCGGCAAATACAATGCAATTATCACTCTCGGAGCGGTCATAAAAGGTTCAACACCGCATTTTGATTACGTAAGCGCAGAAGTTTCAAAAGGCGTTGCGCATGTTACATTAGAAACAGGAATTCCTGTAATTTTCGGAGTATTAACAACAGATAATATAGAACAAGCGATTGAAAGAGCCGGCACAAAAGCAGGCAATAAAGGTGCGGACGCTGCAAAAACCGCAATAGAAATGGCAAATTTGGTCAAATTAGTATAGGGGGATAAATATGAGCGAAGTCATTACAGAGTACAGAAATGAGAATACCAAAGACATTGATCTTTTATCAACTGTCGATATGGTAAGGAAAATGAACGAGGAAGATAAACTCGTTGCGCTTGCAGTTGAAGATGAAACCGAACACATAGCTGAAGCCATTGACTTAATCGCAAAACAATTTCTAAAAGGCGGAAGATTATTTTACTTTGGCGCCGGAACATCCGGCAGATTAGGCATTCTGGATGCATCGGAATGTCCGCCTACCTTCAGCGTGCCTTTTGATATGGTTCAGGGAAGAATTGCTGGAGGCAAAGACGCTTTTTTGTATTCTGTTGAAGGCGCTGAGGATAACTTTGATTTAGGAGTGGAAGATGCAAAAGTTTTGACGGATAAAGATGTCTGTGTCGCAATATCCGCAAGCGGGAACCCGAAATATTTGCTCGGAGTGCTTCATCAGGCAGATGAAATCGGAGCAAAAACAATTGCCATAACCTGCAACTCTCAAGGCAGAATTGCTGAAGAAGCAGGGCTTGTAATCTGCGTTGAAGTAGGCCCCGAAGTTATTGCAGGCTCCAGCAGACTTAAAGCAGGCACCGCTCAAAAAATGATTTTGAATATGCTCTCAACAGGTTCCATGATTAAAATCGGTAAAACTTACGAAAACTTCATGATTGATTTAAAAGCCGTAAACGAAAAATTAAAAGACAGAGCAATCAGAATTGTTGCACAAATCGCTGATGTAAATCTTGCAGACGCGCTTTCAACCCTTTTAAAATGCGACTGGGAAATTAAAACAGCCATTGTGTCATTAATAATGAATATGAGTATAGATGACGCAAGAAATGAACTTAAAAAACACGGCGGAGTTTTAAGAAAAATCATCTATAAAGCAATGGTATAAGGAGAGGATATGAAACTTACAGTATTAGGCGCAGGATGCTGGGGATTAACATTAGCATGGCTTTTGACAAATAATTTTGACGAAATAACCGTCTGGGGCAGACAACAGGATTTAACAGAAGATTTAATACAAAACAAACACGCCTCAAAGCCTCTTGAGGTACAGCTTTCAAACAAAGTTGAAATAACCTCAGATATGGCGTCTGCTATTTCCGATGCGGATATAATTTTAAATGTGGTTGCGACCTCCGGCACGCGTGATGTTTGTGAAAATCTTAAAAAATCAGGTATCAAACCGGCACAAATCCTTGTAAACGCGTCAAAAGGTATTGAACTGCCTTCTTTGATGCGTATGAGCGAAGTTATAAAAGATGTTCTGCCGAAACAAAAACTTGCAATTCTTTCCGGTCCGACATTAGCAAAAGAAGTTTTACAAGGAAAACCCACTGCAGCATGCATTGCAAGCGAGGATATGCAAACCGCTGAATTTGTTCAGCATGCCTTGAATGTACCGGGCAAATTCAGACTTTATACGAATAACGACGTTATAGGAGTTGAACTTGGCGGGAGCTTAAAAAACGTAATCGCAATTGCATCAGGCTTTGCACACGCAATGAATCTCGGCGACAACTGTGCCGGTACTCTTTTAACACGTGGGATGGCTGAAATCGTCAGAGTAAGTATTCAGCTCGGGGCAAATCCTTCAACGCTTTACGGACTCTCCGGCATGGGAGATTTGATTGCTACCTGCTCAAGCCCTATGTCCAGAAACTATACGGTAGGTTCAATGCTGGGCAAAGGTAAAAAAATTGACGATATTTTGAGAGAATTAGGCTCAGTCGCAGAAGGGGTCAAAACTTCCAAAGCAATTTGCGAACTTGCAAAAAAACTCGATATTGACGTTCCGGTGTCAAATGCCATATATGAAGCTGTATACACGGATATTACCCCTCAGGAATTATTAGACAAATTAATGAACAGGAAGTTAAAAGAAGAAGAAAAATATGTATAAATTTGCAGTAAGATACCTTAAAAACACATTTTATCCCGTAACCGTGCCGGAAACAATTCACCTTTCTGACGGCCAAATGGTTATTGTAAGAACAGAAAAAGGTGAAGAGGCCTTGAAAATCATTCTGGTAAACCCGGAAATTTCTGCGGCGTGGGAAAAAAGCGAGGTAAAACCGGAGCCGTTACCTGTAATCAGAGTTTTATCCCAAAGGGATCTGCAAACCCTTGATGACATTAAAAAAGAAGAAGTAACCTCGTTTTTCAAATGTCAGGAGCTTGTAAAACAGCACGGCTTAAACATGAACCTTGTCCAGTGCAGAATAACTTTTGACAGACGCAAGATAACTTTTTACTACACTGCACCAGAAAGAGTGGATTTCAGAGCACTGTTAAAGGATTTGACACAAGTTTTCACGCGTGTCCGTATTGATTTAAGGCACATAGGCGTAAGAGATGAAACCTCAATTCTTGACGGCGTCGGAATATGCGGCAGACCTTTCTGCTGTTCGAGTTTTTTAAGAAAATTCGCCACAATTAACGTAAAACTTGCCAAAGATCAGGGAATGCCGATAGCTCCCGGTAAAATTTCCGGAACATGCGGAAGATTATTGTGCTGTCTGACTTATGAATATTCAAACTACATTGACGCAGCAAAAGGCATGCCGCCAGTAGGTTCGTCTGTTATGACACCGGAAGGTTTGGGCAAAGTCTGCTATCTGCAATTTTTGAGCGGTAAAGTAGCTGTCAAAACCGAAGACGGCAAAGTAAAAGAGTTTTCCAAAGGTGATATTGAAATGGTTGACGCTGATGTTAACGTCGAAATTGACGTTCAGCCGCTTAATACATCCTACGTCGAAGAAGATGACATAAATATTGACATCAAACAGCTTGAAGATGACAGAAACAGCTCAACAGGCAATATCTAATTGTAACTTAAAAAAAAACAAGATGAATTAAAGGATGATTATGTTGTGGCATAAACAGTATAAACTTCATCTTCTACAAGTGTAACAAGATATTTTATGTAATTTTTCTCCGCCGGATCAGGTCCTACTTCAGTTACGTTTTTGACAAACTCACTGTCAAGTAATTTTCGCGCTTCATTGAGCGGAAAATATTTTTTTGCCAAATGATTAAGAAATTTTGTATACTCACGATTATTGTTCATAATTATATTATACCCTGATTTAAAAAAAACACAACATTATTTAACATGTTTAAAAAATTCGTCTGCAATAAGCTGGGAATACTTATCCTTTTCGGTAACAGATACCAAAACTCTATCTTCGCCATCGGAATCTTTTACAACAGATATGATACCTGCCACATCCCCGATAGGAAGTTTTTTAACTTTTGCTTCAAATTTTACATAAGGAGCTGATTTGCCGTAAGACGATAAAGTTCCGCGCTTTGTAACAGTCAAATCATTCACGGATATTGCCTGATATTTAACTTTTTTAACTGAATTGCGCAATTTTTCTTCAATATCAGCTGATTTTATATCTTCTTCAGTCAAAATGGGTTTATCGCCAGAATCCACCACAATCATTTTTTGCCCTGTTGCCTTATGCTCGGCTATAACAGCGTTATATCCCATGACACCCGCTGCTCTTTCTATTTCAAATTCGTCATTAATTTCAGAAAAATCGCCAACCTTTTTTGCACGCTCGAGCATGACTTCCTGCGGAGGATTAAGCCAGTATTGAATCCAGCCCTGAATCCATTCACGCCCTCCAAGCGACAAAAAACCGACTATAGCAAGCGTTATTATTACCGCATTTATAATATTTCTTAAACAGCCCATAAATTCCTTTTCTATTTTTTTTTAATGATATAATAATATTATAGTTATGACAAAAACGGAAATCAACAATATTAACAGCTGGGATGTAATACCTGAAGAAACGACACCCGGAATGAGGCAGTATCTTCAAATCAAACGCGAAAATCAGGGCATGCTTTTGCTTTACAGACTCGGTGATTTTTACGAAACATTTTTTGAAGACGCTTTAAAAATGTCCAAAGAACTTGACCTCACCCTGACGGGCAAGGACGCAGGCGCTCTTGGCAGAATTCCGCTTGCAGGAATTCCCGTCAAAGCTGCAGACACATATATTGAAAAACTTGTTCAAAAAAATATTAAAGTCGCTATCTGCGAACAACTTGAAGATCCAAAATACACAAAAGACCTTGTAAAACGCGGAGTAACACGTATCATAACTGCCGGAACAATTCTCGAAAGCAACTTTCTTGAACAAAATACAAATAACTATATTTGCTCAATGTTCCAAAATGAAAAAAATGGGATTTACGGTTTTGCATACACAGACATCTCAACCGGTGAATTCAAGGTAACTCAGGCCCCTCTGGAATTAATCTTGGCAGAACTTGCAAGGCTTAACCCCGCAGAAATTATTGCGCCTTCAATACGTGATGAAATCAAACCGTTTCAAATTGTGCCGGACGAAAAAATTAACCTTCCGGAAAACATAACAAAAATTTATAATTGCACAAAAATTCCGTCATCGGTTTTTGAACCGGCTTTTGCCGAAAGCAACCTGAAGGCGCTATTTGAGACTAAAAGTCTGGAATCTTTCGGATACGACGCTTGCAAAGCAGGCTTTCAGGCAGCCGGAGCACTTTTATCCTATATCTGGGAAACCCAAAAAGGCAATATGCCGAAATTTGAACGTATAGAACACTATGAACTTTCAGAATATATGATAGTTGACGTAAACACACGTAAAAATCTTGAACTTACGGAAACTTTAAGAGAAAAAAATAAATACGGATCGCTTTTGTGGGCAGTTGATAAAACCAGAACAAATATGGGAGCAAGACTTTTGCGAAACTGGATTTGCCAGCCGCTCAAAAAAATTGAAGATATTCAAAAACGCCAGAATGCTGTGTCAGAACTCGTTGAACAAGAAAATTTAAGACGAGCATTATGTGAAAAACTTGAAAAAGTTCAAGATATTCAGCGTCTTTCAACAAGGATAAGCAACAGCTCCGCAACCCCCAGAGATTTTATAGGGTTGAAAACTTCTTTTGCTGCGTTGCCAGAAATTCTTGATATTGCAAAAAATCTTGAAAATAACCCGTTTAAAAAGGTTGAAGAATACCGAGCACAAATTAAAGACTACGCCGAATTAATAGAGCGGACAATTATAGATAACCCGCCTGTTCACATAAAAGAGGGCGGTATTATAAAAGACAATGTCAGCGGTGAACTGGATTATTTCAGAGATTTGCTATCTGGCGGCGAAAAATGGCTCAAAAATTTTGAAGAAACCGAAAAAGAAAGAACAGGTATTAAAAACCTTAAAGTTGGATATAATAAGGTTTTTGGCTACTTTATCGAAATTACGAATGCCAACATTAATATGACGCCTGATAATTACATACGAAAACAAACCCTCACAAACGCCGAACGCTTTATTACCGAAGAACTAAAAAAACACGAAGACGACGTATTATCAGCTAAATTCAAATCAACAGAATTGGAATACAAATTATTCACTGATTTCAGAGATTATTCAAAAGAATTTGTCAGTAAAATAAGAGAAATTGCAGAAGCAGTTGCACTTGCAGATATTTCCTCATCGCTTGCCGAAATCGCTGTAGAGAACAATTACACAAAACCGATTATAGACGATTCTGACGATTTTATCGTAAAAAACGGCAGGCACCCTGTTTTGGAGAAGATTTTGCCTCTTGGTGAATATGTCGCAAATGATTTGACGCTAAAAAGTAATTCTGTTGACACAACACAGTTTATGATACTTACAGGCCCTAATATGGCCGGGAAATCAACTTATATGCGCCAAAATGCCCTGATTGCAATATTGGCGCAAATTGGTTCGTGGGTTCCGGCGGATTATGCAAAAATCGGGATTGTGGATAAGATTTTCACGCGTGTTGGTGCCTCTGACGATTTGACACTCGGGCAGTCCACATTTATGGTGGAAATGATTGAAACTGCCTGCATTTTGAATTCCGCCACCGAAAAAAGCTTTATTTTGCTTGACGAAATCGGACGCGGTACCAGCACCTATGACGGTGTTGCAATCGCATGGGCAGTTGCCGAATACATTGCAACAAAAATCAAAGCAAGATGTATTTTTGCAACTCACTACCATGAATTAAATGTCATGACAAACACCTATCCGCAGATTAAAAATTACAGAATTACGGTTGCTGAAGAAAACGGCGAAATTGAATTTTTACGTAAAATTGTTCAAGGCGGTGCCAGCAAAAGCTACGGAATTCAAGTTGCCAAAATGGCCGGCCTCCCAAATAGTGTTGTTAAGCGTTCTCAAGATTTGATGACAAAAATGCAGCGGGATTTTTCAAATAATCTTTCTACCCGCAAAAAATCCGATACAGTTGAACCGCAGGTTCCTCAGTTGAATTTATTCAATTGATAAAATTTGTAAATTTTTTATAAAAAACCCGCAAAAATATTTTTTATGAGTTTTAATGTAAATGTGTAAAAGGAGCGGTAATGTACGTAAGTTTCAATCCTAACATAAGTTTCAAACAGGGGCAGGTGGCATTCCAAAAGCCTGCTGAAGGTGCTGCTCAGGGGGTGCAGGGGGCGACTCAGGGGGACGCGACTACTCAAGGGACAGTTCAAGGAGTGCAGGGAACACCAGTAACAGCGCAAACTGACACAAACATACCCCAACAGCCAGTAATTGCTACTGAAAAACAACCTGAAAAACGCTCCGGATTAAGAGAAGACATAAGCAAAATCGCAAAGTTTTTTACCACACTGGGTGAGATGACAAAAGCGTCAGTCAAAGCTGTCGGTTACGGTGCATTAACAGTTGGCGCATCACTGTTAGGATTTTGGACATTCGGAGCAGTTCCGAGAGGATTTAAAAACGGCAACAACATAATTGATGCATTCAAACACCCGATTAAAAATATCAGCAAAAAAGGTAAAGTTATCACGGCACTTTTAGGCTTAGGCGTTGCATCATATCACTTGATAAAAGGTAAATTAATTGCCAACCAGCGCACGGCAAATGTTGACCACCAGTTAAAAACAGGCCACAGACCCGCTTAAATATTGACAATTCCTCCCAATTTGATATAATGAGAAAAATGGAGGATAAAATCATAAAAATAAAGACTACAAAAGCGGTTCAGATACTTACCCCCCCCCGAAATTAGCTCAGGGCTTAGATTTTAAAGATTTTATAGAAAATATCATTGCGAGGTACCAAAGCGTGAGCGAGCAGAGGCTGAAGGGCTTTACGAAGGAAAAGACCGCAACGCCGTTTATTGCGATGTGCTTCCGGACGATTACCCGATTAAATTCTGATAGTGTTCGTTGTAAAAGTCGCCGAAGCTATCCTGCAAAATAGCTTCACGGCATTTTTGCGAAAATTCCACCAGAAATTGAATATTATGGATGGATAAAAGCGTAGAAGCAGTGCTTTCGCCACAGCGCCAGAGGTGTCTTATGTAGGCTCTGGAATGGTTTTGACACGCATAACAATCACAGCCTTCCACAAGCGGACGCGCGTCATCATAAAATTCTTTATTCTTAATATTACGTTTGCCGTTCCATGTAAAAAACGAGCCGTGACGGGCATTTCTTGTCGGCAGAACACAATCAAACATATCCACCCCGCGCTTAATTCCGTCCAACAAATCCTCAGGCGTTCCGACGCCCATAAGGTAACGCGGCTTATTTACGGGCAACAAAGGCGCTGTAAGCTCCACAAAATGATTCATAATCTCTTTTGTTTCACCGACACTCAACCCGCCGATTGCATAACCCGGAGCGTCATAAGATGAAATAACACTTGCGCTTTCACGCCTTAAATCGTCAAAAAACGCGCCCTGAACTATCGGGAAAAGTGCCTGACGGGGGTTTGTTTTTGCTTTCATACATCTTTCAAGCCATCTGTGAGTGCGCTCCATTGCCTTTTTTGCTGTGTCGTAATCGCAAGGATACGGCGCACATTCATCAAAAGCCATAATTATATCCGCGCCGATATCCTGCTGGATTGCCATAGAAACCTCAGGTGATATAAAGTGTTTTTTTCCGTCTTTAGGGTCGCGGAATTCAACACCGTCTTCAGTGATTTTTCTCAAATGCGACAGCGAAAACACCTGAAACCCGCCCGAATCCGTCAGGACAGGTTTGTTCCAATTCATCCAGCCGTGAATTCCGCCGAATTGTTTGATTAACTTTGTACCTGCCCTCAAATAAAGATGATATGAATTCGCCAGAATTATTTGCGCGCCGGTATCTTTTACCTGAGCTGATGTAAGCGTTTTGACAACCGAATTTGTTCCGACAGGCATAAAAATAGGCGTCAAAATTTTTCCGTGCGGGGTGGTTAAAATTCCTGCGCGGGCGCCGGTTTGCGCGCATTCGTGAACTAATTCGTAATCAAAAAATTCATTCACTATGTTAAATCTTCCTTTTCCGTTACGAGTTCAGTCATATTTTTCCAGTTTGTGCAAAGTTCTTCGGGCTTAAAGTATATTGCAATTTCACGCTCAGCACTTTCCGGACAATCTGAACCGTGTACAGAATTGTATTCTTTCAACTGTGCAAAATCAGCGCGGATAGTGCCGACCTGAGCTTCCGCAGGATCAGTTGCGCCCATAAGCTGACGAGCACCTTTGATTACGTTATACCCTTGCAAAACCATTGCAACAATCGGCCCGCTTTGAATATATTTAATAAGTCTGTTATAAAACGGTTTGCCAAAGTGTTCGGCATAATGCTTTGCCGCCTGCTCCGGAGTTACCATAAGCATTTTTAAGCCGATAATTTTATAACCTTTATCCTCAAATCTTTTGATAATAGCGCTTGTAAGCCCTCTGATTACCGCATCCGGCTTAATCGCTATAAATGTTCTCTCTTCAGTATGTCCCATGTTTTTTCCTCCATATAGAGCTATGATAGCATAAATTCCCGAAAAAAGCTAATATTCTTCCGCAATTCTTACGAAATCAAGATTTTTCTTCATATCATTTATATATTTTCTGAGAATCACAAGCATAATAGTACAAAGAATAATCGCCGCACTAACAAGACCGTACCAAAAGCCCATAATATTCATATTATATTTAAACGCAAGCGTATAACCAACAGGAATCGAAATCAGCCAGTATCCGATAAAATTCGCAATCATAACGATTTTAGTCTTTTTCATGCCCTTGAATATTCCAGCGAGCGACACCTGCAGCCCGTCAAATACCTGAAACAGTGCCAAAACATACAAAACAGGCACGCTGATATCAACGAGCGTGCTGTCAGATGTAAATAACCCGACAAGAAAACCCGGAAAACTTGCAAAAATAATTGAGCTGCAGACCATAAACCCAACCGCCATTCCCAGTCCTATATAAGCGTAACGTCGCAGTTCCATAAGGTTTTGCGCGCCGTTTGCAAACCCTACCTTGACCGCAATCGCATTTGATATGGCAAGCGGCACCATAAAAGATACCGTTGTCAAAGTACAAACCAAATTCTGTGCTGCCGCATAAACCCCTGACACACGTCCCATAATTACCGCAACACAATTAAACGCAACAAATTCAATCAAAATCGCAATTGATATGGGCATACCAATTTTTAAAAGCCCCTTAAAATATTCCCCGTCATCTTTGTAATTGCGGAATTTCATCAGCTTAAAACAATACCACAACAGCACAAATCCCATAAAATATCTTACCGTAAAACTTGCAATAGCAAGCCCTATTGCGCCCAAAGACGGTATCGGACCCCAGCCGAACACAAGTATCGCGTTCAATGCAAGGTTCAAAAATACCGAAAACACAGTCACAACGTTCGGCAAAAATACAATTTCAAACGCCTGCAAAAATTCCTTCAACGCCGCATGCAAATATGCCCCGAATGTTGAAAACGCCGTTATAATCATATATTCCTTAATCGGCTTAACAAGCTGCTGTTCAAAATTCAAATAATCAATCATCGGCACGCACAACAAAACGCCAATCATCATTATGACAGCCAAAATCATTGCAAACCTGATTGTCGGGTAAAAATACTTTTTAGCGGAGTGCTTTTCGCCCCTATAGTTTGACAAAAGCGGCGAGACACTTGCGATTAAACCGATTCCGAAAGTCATAATACAGTTGGAAATAGCTGTTGCAATAGAAATCGCCGCGAGAGTATCCGTCGAATGACGTCCCGCAATCAAAACATCACCCGCGCCTATCATAATAAAGCCCAAATTCCCCATTATAATGGGCAGGGCAATATGTAACAACTCTTTTGCATAATGTTTAAACTCGGATAAACGCATGATTATATAGTAACACAAAAAAGATGTTAAGAGCATCTTTGTTGATGGGAACCACCAACCTGCATCTACCCGTTAAATATCATATCTAACTTTACAAGGCGTTTTAGAGATAGCCACATCAAAAATTGAGTGTGTATCCGGAGAGCCCCAGAAATCTTTAATTTCCGGATTATTCAATCTCCAAAGTATTGAAAGCAATTTTCCATACATCGGTTCGCCCGAATCGGACAAACTAATTACCGGTTTTTTACCCGTATCAGATATATTTTCTGCAAAAAGAGCCTCTGCTCCATGAGTTTTTTGAACATACAATTTTATGACAGTATTTGGATGATGTTCTTTCAATTTATTAAGCTCTTCCACAATGTCTTTTTTCAACTTGACTTTATGGGCTGCAGGTAAATTAAAATAAGACGGTAAGTTTTTTGCAGGTTTAGTGTACAGATTTAATTCATTATCCACTGTTTTCAGTACACTACTTGTCTGTGGATCATTTAAGAAATAAGCCGTAAATTTCGGGCTGTAATTTGAAACTCTTGTAACTTGCATAATAATATTCCTTTCTACAGTCCATATAAAACCGCTGAAAATAAATTTTACACATTTAAGAAATTTTTGTTACAAAAAGTTATATAATAACTGTGTGCCATTTTAATCAACGGAGAAAATTTCCTTCAAATCTTCCATAGTAAGCGATTTAGTAATATTTCTGTCAACGGAAATTACGCTGTCAACAAGGTTGCGTTTAATTGTTTTGAGTTTTTGAATTTTTTCTTCAACGGTATTTTTGGTAATAAGCCTGTAGACAAATACCTTTTTAGTCTGACCGATACGATAAGCACGGTCTGTTGCCTGATCTTCGACCGCAGGGTTCCACCACGGGTCGTAATGGATTACGTAATCCGCGCCTGTCAGGTTCAAGCCCGTTCCGCCGGCTTTCAAACTGATTAAGAAAATCGGAATTGACGGTGTTGAATTAAATCTTTCAACAGCAGCCTGACGGTCTTTTGTTTTACCTGTCAGGTATTCGTAATCAATGCCTTCGCGCTCAAGCCAAGCCTTTACGATATCCAGCATGTCGACAAACTGGCTGAACAAAAGCACTCTGTGACCTTCAGAGATAATTTCTTCCAGCATGGATTTAAGTTTTTCAAATTTACCTGAGGACATAATATTTTTAACGTTTTCTTTATCGTAAAGCCGCGGGTGGCAGCAGATTTGACGTAATCTGAGAAGTGCGGAGAAAATCGACAATCTGCTTTTTTCAAGTCCGTTCTGCTCAATACTTTTGAACAATTCTTCTTTGGT
>CALUQQ010000098.1 GCA_944322955.1 Candidatus Gastranaerophilales bacterium | reverse complement strand
AAAACGCCGAGAATGGCTTTTACATCTGAAAGACCGGCAAATATCGAGTAGGGAAATGCTTTCAGAAGATCGAACGTCAGACAATTATACGTTAATCCGTAAGCATCGAGATCATGGATATGAATGTATCCTTCGCGATGCAGCATCGACCATTTTTTATCAATGGAGTCTAAAACGGACTCTTTGACTGTCTTTTCTCCGATATTATAGATGCTGCCGACATAACTTTTTCTATTGGCGGCATTGTCATTCTTATTCTGTAATTGCATGGTTGATCTCCGTAAAAACTTGATTGGAAGAACCGATGAACGGCATAGTTGTCGTTTTCAGCTTTTCGACGTAAGGCCCGTATTTCAAATAGTGTATCTTATCAAGAATTTTTTGGGGAACTTCGCTTATGTCATGTCCAGTATACAGACAAATATCGAAGTCGTACAAAAGAGTGATGAGTTCATAGACGGCGTCTGCTTGCATTAAAGGCTCTCCGCCGGAAATAGTAAGCTCTTTATTAAAGCAACTTTTTCGCAAAGTGTCCGCAAGTTCTGCAACTGTAATCCGAGTCCCTTTGGCAATATCCCAAGTTTCTTTATTGTGGCAACCTTTACAATGCAGATCACAGCCCTGCAAGAACAGTACTGTTCTGTACCCAGTACCGTCGCAAAGCGAGGGATTCTTCATGATCGAATTGATGCAAATTATTTGATATAGATTTTCTTGTTTCATCGTATCTATCAAATCTCCCTCAGATTATTTTAATCAAATCGTCGCTTTCGTTGATTTGCAGAAGCTGAATATAGAATTCTGCCAAGCGATGCGGAAACGCAATATTGAGTAATCGTATCGGGTGTTCCCGTCCGGACAAAAATATAATGACATCTCCATGGCGAAACGTTGTGGCATCTACAACAGAAACCGATTTTATTTTTTCTATCGGAAGATAGATGACGTTGTTGGCTTTTTGATATGTTTGAATAATCAAGTGCGTATTGTTGATCTCACCAATCTTCAAACCGTAGGGCGCTTTGTATGCTTTTGCAAAGAATATAAGACGGATGATTGCCGTTGGCGTCACAATAAATGAAAGAATGCCAAATATCGCCCCAATAATATATAGCGGAGTAATTAACAGGCTAAATCCGACAGAAAACAGTCCAACTGAGATTAGCAAAATTGAAAGGATGGCGATCCAAATCGACAATTTGATATAATCCTTTTTCCCCAATCGGTACTGATATATATCGTAGCGTATTTTGGTGTTGATCGTTTTTTTCAAGTCCGAAGTAACATGGCGGAGAACACTTTGCAGTATCTCCGTATCATTCAAATCGACCGATTCATCCAAAAGTACATCAAACGACACATCTAAAACTCTTGCTATATCTCGGATATTGTCAAGTTTCGGCTCAAATTTACCATTCTCCCAATCGGATACGGTTTGCCGACTTACCCCGTCAGTAGATTCCGAAAGAGAATAGCCGAACTCTTCCTGCGATAGTCCGCGCGCTTTTCTTAATATTCTAATTTTTTCAGATAACTTCATTGTATTGCATGTCCTTTTTACAAAATCTACCGCTACCATGGTTACACTTCTTGTATAAGCGTGATCCACTCTGCCTTTGCCATAATAACTTTACACTTTTTTGCAAAAGAAATCCACAGGGCACAGCATGGAATTTTGTCAGGTACGACCCGACATCGGGTATATTATAGCAAAAAAGTATGTTTTTGACAAGAGCCAATATTGTGCCATTTCAAAAGCTCATCGCCTGTTCTTTTAAGCAAATCAATTCTTGCAGCGTTTTAGGCATGAAACCGATCACATCTGCCCCGCAATTAAGATGGCGCGGAAGGGAAGATATGATTTTTGTGGCTATATCTTGCGGATTATTGTGTATATGACCAAACACATGATAACCGCCGCAAACTGAATTCTCATAACTTAAAAGCGGATAATGACAGAGTGTTACACTGTATGCGCCGTCCTTAATCGTACAGATTGTTGATGTGGACTCAAAGTACTGTATCGCCTGCTCATCAAGATAAACATCATGATTGCCCCAAATAAGTATTTTTTGACCATTTAACTGTTCCAGTGTTTTAATGGCTACTTGGCTATCAATGGCGAAATCGCCTACTACATATACTACATCAGCAACGCCGACTTTCTTATTCCACAGCGAGATCATCGTATCATTCATATCATTAACAGAACGAAACGGACGTTTGGCCAAACGCATAACTCGCTCATCTCCGAAATGGTTATCAGCAATATAGAATATCATTCCAATTTTCCTAATTCCAAGAATTATCGGTTAAAGCCGATGAATAATACTCTTGTATCTTTCTCTCTTGAGCGATATTACAAAGTCGAGCAAGTTGTAGTTTATACAACATATATTCTTTCGTTCTTCGCCTGCTTTTTGCGCTGCTAACAGGCATATGGTGAATGCGTGTTCCCAGATTGTCAATTTGCCGCTGTTGTTGTATGTTGTTGCAATGAAGATATGCATCGAGATTATTAGCATCTTTTAATTTTAAGTAACTATCAAATGAAATTTCACATACATTTAAAATTGCTTTTTTATGGTGATGCTTTACGCGTGGATAAGATCGTACTTTTTTCGCCGCCTCTTTCCTATTTATAGCTACAACCGGAAAACTAATCGGGATGTATTTTCCTTTGCCAACATGACCACACATAGCTTGAACTTCAAAATATTTTTTCATAACCGTTCCTCCTGAACTTATACCCATATTATAGCAAAATTAAGAGATAAAATTAATTCCATTTAAAAACTTTTTTTGTTTCCATTATTTCGTTTTTATTGATTATTATCCTGATTTATGTTACCATATAGGAAACAACATACAAAGGAACTCAACTATGGCTATTTATGACCCAACCAATTTAAACGAACATATCAACTTGAATATCACTCATCTCGCACAAAAAGTATTGGATAGCGATCGATTAATTTTTGGTACAATCCAAGGGAAAGGTTTGTCATTCGGCACACTTGTGAACACAATTATATCTTCTTACGATAATGATTTTCCATTGACGGAATCATTAATAAAGAAAAAAGATTATCAGTCGTATATAAAAATGCGCCTAAGCAGAACTGCTATAGACGCATTGATAGATTGCTCAGAAACCGAGTATCCGTTTGGAGGGAAATATACTGTTACTCAATATATTAAATGCATGATAGAAAGTTATGCACGAACCAGCTTTCTTGAAAGAGAAAAACTTGTTTTAAAAAAGACAGTCATTGAACCTATTGAAAATGCTATTTATAGGGGTAAAGTAATAAAAATCAATTTCGCTGGCAATGACGTCGAAATTTCTCCGTATAAAATAGTACCATCAAAAGAAGGGACTTTTCAATATCTAATTGGGACTGTGAATGGCGAATGGAAGTCTTATAGGCTTTCGAGAATTAAATTGTTAAAAACAAAAGGTAAGGCTATCCTGCCGGCTACTGATATGGTAGATGAAATTCTTTCTGAATTTGGTGCAACCTTTTTTGGAGAACCGATAATAGACATAAAAATTCGATTCACCGCAAAAGGACTCTTGCGCTATGAGTATTCGGTAATACATCGTCCTGTCCACACACGAATTGAAAGTGATGCAAAGGGCGATGGTGATATTTATGTATTCCATTGCTCTGAAAAGCAAGCATTATATTTCTTTTTTAGTTATGCAAACGATGTGGAAATTTTGGAGCCTTTATCGTTAAGACAACGATTCATTGATATGTATCGACGCGGCTATGAACAGTATTAAGGGACATTTATGCCTTTTTAATAAGACCATGAGATATTGATTTCCTTTTCCAACTGAGCCATTGCGTTTGTGATCTCTTCAAACCTCGGCTTCTCCCCAAACAGCGCCGTTTCGGAAGTGGATATTCGACTTTTAATTTCACCAAGATAATTCGGTCTGATCATGGCAACACCTCGTTGATAATACTATATTTTTCAACGAGAACGCAAGAGTTAATGCGTGCATAAAGTAAATTACAGAAAATAATTTTTGACGATTTGTACAACGAAAAACTACTTTGGCACCATGGCGTGTGCTTGGCATAGACAAGTGCGGCGTCGCTGCGCTCCGCCGCAGCCAAGCACACGTATGCGCCGCAAGCGGCGCAACAAAAGAAAGGCGCGGCGGAGCGGAGCCGCC
>CALUQQ010000097.1 GCA_944322955.1 Candidatus Gastranaerophilales bacterium | reverse complement strand
ATGGTTTGTGAACACCGGGGGTGTCAACAAAAACAATTTGCCCCTGATCGGTTGTTAAAATTCCTTTAATTCTTTTTCTTGTTGTCTGGGCTTTATCAGTTGTAATAACAATCTTTTGTCCGAGAATTTGGTTTAAAAGTGTTGACTTGCCTACATTAGGACGCCCTATTATACTTGTAAATCCGCTTTTCATAAAAAAATTATATCATAAAAGGTATCAATTTATTAACAAAGTGGCAAATTTTTTTTTCCTGCGTTATTATATATTATGTGTAGTAAAATGGTAACGTGATGATTAATAAAAAAATTTTATTGACGATTGCGGCAATAGCTTGTCTGACATTTATTCCGGCAGACGCATCAAGTCTTGTGCAAATGGATATTAAAAAATCATCGGACAGTTCCGTTGACGTAACTTTTTACACCACATCGACTAACGGAAATCCTATTGTTACGCGTAAATCAACTAATAAATACGTTGTGCTTATGCCGAATGTCGCAAGCGGAAGTATTTCTTCACCTGATTTAAGTTCGGTAAAAGATATGATTTCGGATGTTAATATTAAAAATGTTGACGACGGGATGAGCGGCTATACAAAAATTACATTCATCACAACAAAACCTGTTAATATAATAACGCATACACAAAAGGCCGTTCCGCTTACTCAGGAGGAAAAAGAGGCAAAAGCGGTTATCGCTCAGGTGAAAACACAACCAAAGGCAGAACCTAAAAAAGAACCATCTAAAAATGTAACTATTAAAAACCCATCTCCGTCGGTTGTTAATAAAATTTCTGAAAAGGCGCCTAAAGTTATATCTGAAAAGGAAGCAAAAAAGGTTGAACCCGAAAAAAAAGCGCCTGCACCTCAAAAAGTTTTCGAACCCGTAAAATCTGCTGAAAATGTTAAACCTGTTCAAACACCTGCTGAGGTTGCTCCGTCTGTTCCGTTGAAGGTTGAACAAGCTGGCAAGTTTGATATAAAAGAAGTCGAAAAAATTGAAAAAATCGCAAAATCAAAAGCTCAAAAATTTTCGGATAAACATAAAAATAATGCCAATGCAGGCTGGACACTTGTTATATTGCCTTTGCTTGCTTTATATATGCTCGCGCGTATGATAAGAAATTCTATTCAAAAATCAGATGCATTGAAAAAATCTTTTGCGGAAAATTTGGCTGAAAAACCACTTAAATCAGCAAATTATGATGATATTATAAATAATACGGAACTCAATTGGCAGGAAAGATATCAAAAATTTGTTCAAGAATCTGACAGTAAAATTAAAAATCGTCAGTACAACTTTATTAAAACCGAAAAAATTGTTACTGATATTGATAAAAAACGTCTTGAGCTTGAACAAACACTTGAAAAAACTCCTGAAATTTATAAACCTTTAATCGTTGAACCTGTGGAACCGGTAAAAGTTTCAGAAGTTAAATCAGAAGATGATGCAATTCAGGAACAATTGAAAGAGATTAAGCTGACTGCGTTTGCAAAACCGGTTTCTCTGCATACTTCCCAGCGGCGCAGATTGAAAAAAATTCTTCCAGAAGAAAAACATTTTACCGAAGGTAAGTTTGTTAAATTTGAAAAAAGTCCGCTTAATACAACTTACAGGGAATTTACAACCGGTAATTTGAATGTATCTGATCTGGTTAAAACCGGCAGCCGGTATATTCCCGAGCCTCAGCGCGAGGAAAAATTAATAGACGAAGAACAAAATTATATAATGTCGTCTATTGATGAGTATTTTGCATTGCTGGATAAGGAACAGGCACGTAAGATGACTAATCCGAATAATGATCTGTCAAGAAAAGTCGCGGAAAGCCTTGCTCAGGTAAAGCCGTCCATGAAATTAAGGCGGAATAAAACGACTTTTGTAAATACCAATCCTATTGAAAGCAAAAGCAGCAACGAAACTTATTTGAATGGTCTTGTCGTTAAAGCTGGATATAATATTGACGAAGAAAGAGGATTTTATCTCGTAAGCCTTGACGGTGTTACTGCACTTGTCGGACGTGTTAAGGATGAAATTTTTGTTCTTAAAAAATTTGATGAAAATGTAGATAAACTTCAAGTAAGACTTGATAACGAAAATGTCTATATGGTAAAAGCCGGTGATTTCAAATCTTTGGTGGATGTTGATGAAAACAAAATGGGCGTTCTGATTGAACTTTAAACTAATTCCCGGAGTGTATAAATGTTAAAAAAGTTTTTTATAATTTTAGGGATATTAGGAGTTTTTTTTCTGTGCTTGTGGGGATTTGCGCAAAATTCCTATAATAATAAAACTGTGATTCAACTCGCAAGCTGGGGCTCTAAATCGGAAATCGACATTTTGAAGCCGCTTTTGGAAGAATTCGAGGCTGAAAATCCTGATATAAAAGTGGATTTTATGCATATTCCGCAGAATTATTTCCAAAAAATTCATCTGTTATTTGCATCAAATACGGCTCCGGACGTAATTTTTATGAATAACCATTACTTGCCGATGTATGCAAATGCCGGATTGTTAGAACCTTTGCAGGCTGATAAAAATTTTTATAAAAAATCGTTGGAGGCATTATCTTGGGGCAATACTTTATATGCTATTCCCCGTGACATTTCAAATTTGGTAATTTTTTATAACAAAGATATTTTTGACAAATATAATGTACCTTATCCAAAACGCGGCTGGACATTTGATGAGTTCTTAAAAACTGCTCAAAATCTTACTCTTGACGGAATTTTTGGCATAAGTTTTGAAGAAGATACATTGTTTTATCTGCCTTATTTAATGAGTGAGGGCGGCGGAATTCTCGCGGATGATTTGTCACGGCTTATAATTGACGATATTAAAACCCGTAAAGGTTTGAATTTTTATGCGGATTTAAGAAAAAAATACCATGTTGCACCATTACGTGAAGAAAGTGCAAGCGCCACAATGGCTCAGATGTTTTTGCAAGGCAAGCTTGCAATGCATTTGTCCGGCCGCTGGCTTGTTCCAAAATATCGTGCAGAGGCTGTTTTTGACTGGGATGTTGCACCTTTTCCAAAAGGCTCTGCAGGAAGCATTGTACCGCTGGATTCATCCGGCTGGTCAATTTCAAAATCCTCTAAGCATAAAATTGAAGCCCGTAAACTCGTTGATTTTTTAGCATCAAAAGAAAGCAGCCAAAAATTTACTCAAAGCGGCTTGATAGTGCCTGCGCGTCATGATGTTGCGGAAAGTCCTTATTTTTTGGATAATAAAAAGCCTCTGCATTCGCGTGTTTTTTTAGCTGTTATTGAAACTTCAAAACCGACTCCGGTTTCTGTCGATTACAAGGAAATCCTGGATAATTTGAAAGGCAGATTTGAAAAATTGTTTAATTAAAAAGTTTTTCTGTTAAATAATTTTTCAAAATCAATATCAAGCGCATTCATAATCGCAATTATTGTCGTGAGGCTTGTGTTTACTTCTCCGCGTTCAATTGTGCCGATTACCTGTCCGTAGGATAACCCTATTTTTTCGGCAAGTTTTTCCTGTGAAAGTCCTGCACGATTGCGTTCCGCTTTTAAGTTTCTGCCAAATTCCCGAAGAACATTGTCTTTTTCCATAATTTTATTGTAGTAACTTGACAAAAAACATTCTACAATATATAATTTGTTAAAAACAATAAATATATTGTAAAATGCAACATATTTAATTTAAAAGGAGGTATTTTATGAGGAAAGGTTTTACGTTGGCGGAAGTTTTAATAACATTGGGCATTATCGGTGTTGTAGCCGCGTTGACTATACCTACATTGATAAGTAATTATAAAACAAAAGAAGCAAGTGTCAGGCTGAAAAAATTCTATAGCATGATGAATCAGGCTATTCAATTGTCAACTTTGGACAATGGTCAAACCTCGACTTGGACTTATCCGGGAACTCTTGCGGATACTGATTCTTTGGAAACCTTTTGGAATGTCTATTTTGCTCCGTATTTGCGAATTGCAGATGCTAAGGCTGATAGTTTTCAGTATAATACTGATTCCGACGGTAATCCGATGGTTCAGGATATGTATAAAATATACTTCCAAGACGGTTCAACTCTTGCAATGCGAGCAAGCGGTGCTGTTGATATGCACTATGACGTTAATGGTGAAAGTGCTCCGAATGAAATAGGACGTGATATTCATTTGTTTTTAATGTATAGAACCGGGAAATTTACTCCATACCAGTATAATAAAGATTTGGGAGAGGATAATGACAAATATAATCGCGATTTTAATGACAGAGCAAATGTTTTGGTTTGGTGTAAAAATATTGATGCCGCATATTGCACGCAGTTGCTGTTTCTTGACAATTGGGAATTTAAAGATGATTACCCGTATAAATTGTAATCTTTGTGATAAAATTTTTTTATGAAAGAGTATGATTTTTATATAGTGCCGACACCGATAGGAAACCTTGGTGATATTACACAGCGGGCAATTGATGTTTTGAAATCCGTTGATGTCATCGCATGTGAAGATATCAGAGTTACGCAAAAACTTCTTAACCATTTCAATATCAAAACAAAATGCATTTCTTATCACAAATTTAATGAAAAAGAACGCATAAATAAATTTTTGGAGATATTGCAAGAAGGTAAAAAAATTGCGCTTGTATCAGATGCAGGAACCCCTTTGATTTGTGATCCCGGTGCAGTTATTGTTGAAGAACTCAGGAAACAAGGATTTAAAATAACTGCGCTTGCAGGTGCAAACGCAATTATTACATTTTTGTCGCAAATTCCCAGAGAAGACGAACAGTTTACATTTGTGGGTTTTTTGCCTAAAACTCCTGCCGGAATAGAAAAAATTGTGAAAAAGTATAAATGTTCGGATATGGTTTTTTATGAATCACCTAACAGAATTGTTAAAACTTTGGAAATTATACAGTCTTTACGTCCTGATTGCAAAGTTGCAATAGGCCGTGAATTGACAAAAGTCTTTGAAGAAGTTATTGTTAACAATATTTCAAATCTTGTTGAATATTTTAAATCCGGTACAGTAAAAGGTGAAATTGCGGGCATGATTTATCGGGAAACAGCCTGCGGGGATGATTTTAACCCGGATGATAAAATAAAAATTCTCAGTGAAAAAAATTTTAAAGCAAAAGAAATTTCAATAATTTTATCTGCATTATACGGTGTTAATAAGAATGATGTCTATAAGCGGGTTTTGGAACTTTAAAAAAAGCAATCTAAATGTATGATTTTGCTTTGTTTTTTTAGGGGTTTGTGATATAATTTCATTAAGGATAGTAGAAGTTTTAAGGAATCCGATTCTTGATTTTTTATAAAAAATTTCATAAGTTAATATTAACCCTTTTTTTGTTATTGGCGTTTCCTCTGAATGCTTTTGCTATAGGGGATTTTTGGGGTAATAAAAGTATCGATCCTGATGTTCAGACACAGGAAAACGGTTCTGTAACGCATTCCGAGTCTGATGAAGCATTAAATAAAGAAGAAAAAATTATAAAAGAGATTGAATTGTATGGTGTGAATGCGTTGAGTCGTGAAGATATTCTATCCAAAATGATTTTGCAAAAAGGCTCCGCGTATAAAAGAGATCTTGTTCAGACTGATTTGCGAGCTATATATCAGCTTGGATATTTTTCAGAAAATATGAAAGCTATTCCTGTTAATAATCAGGACGGCACTGTAACATTAAAAATTATCTTGGAAGAAAATCTTCCTGTTAAAGATTTTACAATAGAAGGAAACACGGTTGTTTCAACTGAAGAAATTTTGAATTGTCTTTTGCCGATGAAAGGTAAACCGCAAAATATTGCTATGATAAATCAGGCTATATATGATATTCAGGAGGTTTATTCAAATAAAGGCTATATACTTGCGAGAGTTGAATCCGTAACGGATGATCCTGACGGAACTATTAATATCGCGGTTAAAGAAGGTACAATTAATAAAATTTTAATTCAGGGTAATGAAAAAACAAAAGAATATGTCATTGAGCGTAATGTTTTGACAGAACCCGGCATGATTTATAATGAAAATTTAATTAAGGAAGATCTTGTAAGATTGTACGCGACTCAGGCATTTAAGGATGTAACCCGTGAAATTGAACCAACAATGGAAGATCCTGATTCCTATGACGTTACAATAAAAGTTGAAGAACAAAGAACCGCAAGTATATCTGTCGGCGGCGGTCTTGATACTGTTACGGGTTTGTTTGGGTCATTGGGAATTGCGGATAACAACTTCAGAGGTCGAAATCAGCGGCTTGCTTTGAATGGTTTGGTCGGTACCGGCGTAATGCTTAACGATGCATCTGTTAAAGATCATATGAATATTCAAGCTGAGTTGAGCTTTTTTGAACCTTATTTCTTTAATTCGGATAATTCTTTGATGACAAAAATTTTCTTCAGAGATTTCGGAAGTTATCAGGTTCCGTTGGCAATTGAACAGAGAATAGGTGCTGAAGCCACAATCGCACATAAAATAAAAAGTAACAAGCATGCTACAGCGACATTTTCACTCGGTGTTGAAAATATTAACGTAAAAGAAGGTGATTTTAACAGAATTTCAGGACTTTATAATCAGTTTAATGTTCCAATAAGCGAACGTGCAAGACAGCTTGACGGCGGATTATTTATGTCGTTAAGTCCGGCATTGATCTATGACACAAGAGATTCTGCAACTGTTACAAGACATGGTACTCTCGCAAGCATAAGGTTTGATGAGGCAATAGGGCTTGACGGTTTTGATAAAACTCACGGTAAATTGACCGGTATGGTTAAACAATATATTCCTATAGGTAAAAAATCATCACTGTCATTTACAGCTAAGGCAGGCGGAAAAATTCACGGAGATGATATGCCGGAAGTTATGGCGTATAGGTTAGGTGGACCTTATACCGTAAGAGGTTTTAAAATGAGCGGTGTCGGTACAGGTAATGCTTTTGTAATGGGGTCTGCTGAATTTGCAACGCCAATACCTTTTGTTGACAGAACAAGAATTAAATTTCTTAATAATGTAAGATTGACTGCATTTGTTGATGCAGGTAAAATTTTTGACGGAACAGTTTCCAATACATTGTATGACCGGCCGACATATGCTATTTCAGCCGGTGTCGGTATAAAATTGTATATACCGGGTATGGGCCCGTTATCTATAGATTACGGTATCCCGCTTACAAATCCCGGTGCTAACGGTTCCGAAAACGGATACTTTACTTTTGGTGTAGGTGACTTAATTTATTAATAAGGAGGTAACATGAACAAATTTAAAATTGGAACAGCAGCTGTAGCTGTATTAGCGGCACTTTTAATGAAAGCTGAAGCGGCAGGTGTCGGATTTATTAATTATCAAAAAGTGCAAGAAAATTATCCTTTTGCTATTCAGGCAGTTAAAGAGGTTGAGGCAAAAAGTCTTGAACTTCAACAGTATATGCTTGACAAAGATAAGCAATACAAATCATTGGATACACCTTTGAAAAAGAAGAATTTTGAAGACGCTACCGCTCGTGAATTAAAAGCAAAAGACGAAGCTTTTATGAAATTAAAAATGAGTAAAGAAGAACAGATTTACAAAAAAATTCAGGCCGCAACAAAAGACGTAATGGTTGAACAAAAACTGGATGCAATCATTTCAGACAGAGTAATTTTTGTCGGCGGTTTGGATGTAACTGATTTGGTTATTCAAAAACTTAAAAACGGAAAATATTAATAAGGAGCTTGTATGAAATATTCCCAAAACGGTGAACAGTATCACATAGGTTTGAAAGTAGGCGATGTCGGCAAATATGTAATTTTGCCCGGTGATCCTAAGCGCTGTAAAAAAATTGCGGAATATTTTGACGATGCTAAATTAATTGCCGATAACAGAGAATACACGACCTATACAGGTTATTTAAACGGTGAAAAAGTCAGTGTAACTTCTACTGGTATCGGCGGGCCTTCGGCATCTATTGCGTTAGAAGAACTTGTAAATATCGGTGCGGATACTTTTATAAGAGTCGGCACATGCGGCGGTATTGATTTGGATGTTAAAGGCGGCGATGTGGTTATTGCAACGGGGGCTGTCCGGATGGAAGGTACCAGTAAAGAATATGCACCCGTTGAATTTCCTGCTGTGGCAAATTTTGATGTGGTAAATGCCCTTGTTTGCGCAGCACAAAAACTCGGGTATAATTCGCATACAGGGATTGTGCAATGTAAAGATTCTTTTTACGGGCAGCATAATCCTCAAAAAATGCCCGTAAGTTATGAATTGGAAAATAAATGGGAAGCCTGGAAACGGCTGGGCTGTCTTGCATCAGAAATGGAGTCCGCCGCTCTTTTCGTGGTCGGCAGCTTTTTGAAGGTTAAGGTAGGTTCGGTATTTTTGACTGTTGCTAATCAGGAAAGAGAAAAATTAAATTTGGTAAATCCTGTGGTACATGATACTGAAAAAGCAATTAAAACTGCTGTTGAAGCGTTGAAAATACTTATCGGATAAGGAATTAAATTATGTTTAATAAAAATAAAATGCAATATGTTGTAAAAACATGTTCCGGCGAAAATGTTCAGGATCTGCAGAATTTATTGAATGAGATGTCCATGAATGGGTGGGAATTATACAGTATGCAAGAAACTGAAACTGATGAAGGCATTGTGTATAATTGTATTTTTATGACGGAAGCTAAAAATGTTAATGACAGCGCTAATGCAGATGAAATTAATATTTCTACATTTAAAAGCCAGATGGAAAAAATGCTTTCGCCTAAGTTGACACCTTATGAAACCTGCCTTGAAATCCAGTCAAAAATCCGGCTTCAAAAAGATAAAATATCCAAAATTAAATTGGAACTTGACGGTGCAGATCCTTCTAATAGAAAACGTTTAAATGATAAAATATCGGCAGGGCTTAAAGAACTGGATGATTTGAAGATGAAACTCGCAAAAGCAACATCGCCGGATGTAATGTTTTCTAAATTGACGGAAGAAAAGCTCTCAATTAATTTGAGCGAGGAACTTCTTGGATATGTTGATGAAGACAGAGATTCGCAGGAAGAAGAACTTATTGCGGAAACCGTAAAATCTCGTTTGAAATTGACTGAAGAAATCGGATATGTTATTCCGAAAATTATTTTTAAAGATGATGAAAATCTTAATCCCTTTGAATTTTGTATTAAAGTGCGGGGGCTTGAAGTTTTCAGGGCTGCAATTTATCCGAATTATTTAATGTTTTATACCGATGAATTAAAACTGGAAAAGAAAATAAAAAATTCTGTATACGACGTGGATAAAATAACCGGCAAAAAAATTGTTTGGATTGAAAAAAATAAGACAAAAGATTTCTGGTATCATGGTTTAACCGGTACGGAATATATCGCACGTGTGCTTGAATATATCGCGGTTAAGTATGTTGATGAACTTTTAGATTATGAGGATTTGGATAATTATATTGAGGTTGTAAATAAATATAATCCGTTTTTGATTGAAAATGTCATTCCTGACTTTTTATCACTTTCAGAACTTAGATATATTCTGACAAGTTTAATCAGAGAAAGGGTGTCGATCAAAGATCTGGTTTATATTTTTGAGAAAATTAACGATTATGCAGAAGACAGTGTGAAATCCGATTTGTTGAAAAAAATCCGTCTGTCATTAGCCGATAAAATTTGCAGAAAATATGAAAATTCTGACGGTACGATTAGTGTTTTTGAATTATCGGACAAGACTTATGAACAAATTTTGCTGAGCATGGAAGACGGAGAAGACGCTGTTGTAAAAATTGACGGTGAATTTGCCGAAACTCTTGCAAATAAAATTATTAAAAAGTCACAAAAATTGGGTATCGATGTCCCGAAATTAATTGTGCCGATGGATTACAGACAGCTGTTTTTCGGGCTATTGTCGCTGTATGTAAATAACATTGTAGTCCTTGCAAATGAAGAAGTCGGCTGTAACTATAAATTGGAAGTCTTAGGAGAAATTTAGCAAAAAAAAATATGTTGGAATTTTAATAGATTAGGGGTTAAGTATGCGTGTATCCGGAGTAAACAGTGCGGTAAATTTTCAAAGGCGGCCGCGAAAAGATGAAGAATCTGATTTAAAAAGAAATATAGAGAAGGCCTATGAGTTAATTGGCGTAAAGGAAAGAGCTGTTATAACTCACGGGTCATGTTTTCCGTCAGGCAGTAGGGAGATGTTTATAGGTTCGCCGTATGGCACCGCAGCGCAGGAATATAACAAATTTTTGGCATTATACGGCTTTAATTCAAACCAACTTGGGCCTGGCGGTGAATTACAACGGGGATCGTTTTCACCTTATAATTCTTCGGCTTTTGCACAGAACAGGCTGTTCATTGATTTGGAAGAATTAACCTCTGATGAGTATGACTCTATATTGCCTGTGGAATTCTATCAAAAAATTACTGTTGCTCCCGAAATCTCGGATAAAAATTATACGTTAACTGATTTTAATAAAGCACAAAAATTGTATGATAAAGCATTAAAAAAATCTTATCAAAATTTTAAGGTTAATCTTGCGAATAACCGGCCTCAGGCAATTGCTTTGAATAAGGAATATTTGAGTTTTTTAAGAAAAAATGACCGCAGGCTTACACAAGAGGGTATTTTTAAAGTCCTGTCAGATTTGTATAAAACAGATGATTATACGAAATGGGACGATAAAGATCGTACATTAATTACAGATGTTAAACGGGGCAGCAATGCAGCATTATTATATTTTAACAGAATTTACGACGATAATTATAATGAAATTGAGCAGTATAAATTTGAACAATTTCTTATTACAAAACAGATTAAAGCGCACAAAAAATGGCGTGATGAAAATAATTTCAAATATATAAATGACCTGCTTGTCGGATGTTCCAAAATGGACGCGTGGCGCTACGAGGATGTGTTTTTAAGCGGTTGGGAAATGGGGGCTTTTGAAGCCTCCGGGCCGTCGCAAAGGTGGCATATACCTGTAATTGATCCTAAAAAAATTTTTTTAAACGCGGATTACGAATTGAATGACGGCGGCAAATTCTTGAAAGAAAAAATTGATACGGCATTGGAATATTGCGAAAATTTGAGAATAGACCATGTAATGGGGCTTGTCGAACCTTATCTTTTGGCTAAAAACGCCGATGACGAAGATTTTATAACGAATCCTCCTTATTTGAAAAAGAAAGATAATGAAAAATATATATCAGAATTGAAAGATCCCCAAAATCCTAATTTGGAATATGACTTTTACTGGGATTACCCTAAAATTATAGAACACATTGTATTGCCTGTATTCAAAGAACATGGTTTAGATAAAAATCAAGCTGTGTGGGAAGATATTTGCTCATGGCCGGACAGATATAAAAAAGTCTACAAGGAACAGGATTTGCCTGCAATAACAAATCTTGATTGGGCCAGAGCGGAAATAACAACAAAAGAATTCCCCGAAAATTGGTTTATACTTGGAAATCATGACAGTCCGCCTGCTTTGACATATCTGCGTCGAACAGCAAGACTTAATGATGGCAGAGAAGTTGAATATACAAGAAAACAAGCTTCTTGGTCACCTGAATACCTTGCCGGGTACTTGAATATGGATGATTCACGTGAAAATATTCAAAAAATAAGAGAAAATTTAATAAATTTATATAAAAATGACGATAATGCAATAGTTTTTGCTAAATTTGTCGAATTGTTGACAACTCCTAAATTTCAAATATCTTTTGATGATTTGCTGGGGATTACTGATGTAATTTATAACAAACCAGGCACTGCCGGCGATACAAACTGGCGTGCACGTATGACGGCTGATTATCAGGATAAATATTATGAAAATTTATCCGGTGCTGCCCCAACGGCATTGAACATTCCGGAATTGTTACATCAGGCTCTGCAAGCTAAAATTGATATGGAAGTTAAAGCGCATAATTATGACGAAAACTTCAAAAAATTTATTTACGAAAAAGCATTGCCGGTTTTGGATAAACTTCAATACTATGCAGATATTTTAAAAGAAACTGATTAAACTTCTTCCTGAGCTTTGCCCGTTTGATATCCCGGTACTGACAGGAATAACGGTACTATACGTGTTATTGTACTTGCAACGGGTGAGTCTTTTGAACCCATTAATGTTACGGCAAGGCAAAGATCATCAACGTGCGGTGCAAAATCGGTTGATTTAATTTCTCTTTCCTTTTTCTGTCCAAAAAATTTTTCGTTTATAAAGTTGGTGACTCTGCTTCCTGTATAAATGCCTGTCAAAAGTGCTCCGGCGGTAAGCCCGACTGCCGGAAGATTTTTGATAAATTTGTTTGCCGCATTTATGTATTTGTTATTATCTAAACCTATTTGCGGCATAATATTTTTTATTTGTTTTTCATATTTTTTATAAATTCGTGAAACTCCTCCGACAAAACCGACCGGGATTAAAACATTGCCGACTATTTGAGTCAAAGCTTCACGGCCTTTTGCTTTTATATTTTTTCGGTCGATTAAGGCTCCGCCTAAAAGTCCTCCTGAAACTGAGCCTGCGGCAAGTCCGATAATTTCTTTTTCTTCTATTTCAAGCAATTTTTGGTTAGGTGTCTTTTTGTTTGCGATTTTAAAAATAGCCCAATCTTTTACGGGTGTGTTTTTTATAATTCTTGGATTTAAAGAAAATCCTTGTCTTTTCGCAATTATAGCAAGTGCTGCCCCTGTTCCTAAAATAGAACTTAAAGCTGCTCCTGCTTTAACTTTTGCCGGTGCTTCTTGTTTTTTGCCTGAAAATTGCGGGTTTGCCATATATGTTAATGCGTTAAACTGGCTGAATGCTTTTCGATTATTTAAATCTATTTTGTTTATATTCATATACACCTACATTTCTAATATACCAAAAACACATAAAAAAAACTATTGTCTAATATTTGAAATTTTTCGTATTTTTTTTAACATAACTTAATTATTGTTTATGCTACACTTTTTATGTAACGTTTTATTAAATAATTTTAAAATCAGAGCAAAAAAGATTATTGACGCTCATTAAATGAGATGACAGAAAAGAAAATTTTATGAGTATTGAACCGGTAAATATAAATTTAAGACCCCAGACTATCAAGAATTTTTCTCTTGCCCAGAGATTTGTGCGGGGAATGGAGCTTAGAACTCTTGGTCCATTGATAATGCTTGAATGTTTTGTAACGGGCGGCAGAACAGTACAGGCTGCAAAAAGAGGCGGGTTTGACGAAGCAAGAGAACGTTTTACGGAAGAATCTATAGGAGCCGCTTTTTGGTTTGCGGGCGTAAAAGTTTTTAACAGAATAAATGATTTTATCTTGAAACATTTGATGAATATAAAAAATACAAACTTTGACGCAGAAGGCGATGCTATCCGTAAACCGCTTAAAAATTATTTGAAATGGGCAAAAGAAAACGGTCAAAATCTTTCAATATCAAAAATCGCCGGATTTAAATTTACAAAAATCGCAACAAGTATTCTGCTTGCAAACGGTCTTGTAGGTTTTGTTGTTCCGAAAATGAATCAGGCAATAACAAGAGCATATCATAAAAATGACAAGAAAGAAGATTTACCTGCAGCCTCTAATATGGCTGTTTTGACTGCACAGGATGAAAAATCCGGTATGGATAAATTTATTGAAAACAGTAAAAATCCGGATGACAAAAAGAGAAAAACAGCGTTTACAGGTGGTGCCGCACAGGTTTTATTAAATCTTGCACATAAATTTGAAAATGATACCATTTATCAATTGTTATCAACTGATGTAGGTATATCCGGAGGCCGTGCAATAAGCGCAAGAAATAATCATGAAAGAGTTGAAATTTTATGGCGCGATATTTCATCAATTTTCTTCTATATGTTCAGTATGCCGTTAATTAATAAATTATTGAATAAAATTGAACATGGCAAACCGTCAAGACTTAATCCTGTCGGAGCAAGACAGGTTACGGATTATATGAAATACGTGCTCGAGCTTTCAGGCTACGGTGCTAAAAAATCCGGTAAACTTGAAAAAATTTCTGTTAAAGACTTTGCACATTTGATGCTTGGAGAAAAAGATGTTTCTGTTAAGATGAATAAGTTTAAGTCTGAAATTAAAGACGGTGCAATTAATCTTGACAAATTCCTTGATGTGTTGAAAAAAGAATTTAGTCCTGAAGATTATGAAAAATATTCAAATCTTGCCAAACGTATGTCAAAATTGCAGCCTCAGATTGAAGGAGTATCTGTTCTTGCACAAAGCCAGGCTGAGGCAATATTTAGAGGCGGTGCATTGAATAATCCGGATTTCTGGGACAATGTATTTACTGTTGCTAAAGGTGTTGAAAAAGAAACTAAAGTTATTAACGGAGTCAGAACTACCGTTGAAACTGCTAATCATAAAAATCCGTTCAAATTTGTATCACAAAAAGATCTTGACGGTATTATCAATGATGTCAGAAAATATGTTGACAGTCTTATCAAAAATGCGGATAATGGCAGTATTGATTTCAAAATTCTTGAAAAAGCTTATAAGAATAATATTCTGAAAAATACTCTTAACTGGGGTATAGGTTTTGCAGTATCCGCACTGTTTTTGTCAACAATTATACCCAAAATACAATACTGGATTACAAAAATGACTACAGGTTCGGATGAATTTCCTGGAACGGCAGATTATTCGGCTGAGAAGAAGTAATCTTATTTCAGCCATTTGAAACTGCGTACATAATCATCTCCGTTAATGTCACCGTATATATCAACTGCAAACATTCTTGCTGCATTGTGTTCTGTATTCGGAATTTTTTTGATGTCTTCCGTGATAACAGAGGGAGCTTCCGTGACATTTATTCCGGGAATTGTATTAAATAAAGTATTTAATGAGGCATTTCCGATTTTGCCGAACAAGGTCGAAAAGTTTTTGGTTAAAGCTCCAAATATTTGCATATCAGCCATAAGATTTGTAAAATTGTAAGAACCTTTTAAGTACATATTTAAGTCACGTCCTGCGGAAAATATTTGTATATTGTCTGCAATGCCGTTTGTAATATGGATTTGGCCGTTTATACTGTCAAAATTACCGGTTTTGTAGGGTGTAATCAGGTCAATAATTCCGTTTATGGAAAGGCCGGTTAGTCCTCCTTTTACCAGATTGCCTGCTTTTAGAAGATATTCTAGTGATCCGAGTTTGGGCATGCGGCCGTTTGTTACGTTAAATTCAGTGTCCCCGCTCAAAGTGCTGAAACAGGCATCATGAGATTGTCCGTTGCAAGAGAGATTTGTATTGCCGGTTATTGAACCGAATACTTGACCTTTTAAATCAAAAAGTGTTTCGGAAATAATTTGAGCATTTGCATTTTTTATATCAGTTATTACATTTACAATATTTGTGTTAAGGTCATATTTAAGACGCCCTGTTACAGTTCCTTCGGCCATTTTGAATTCAAAGTTTGAAACTTCAAATATTTTATTAAGTGACATTTTTGCGTTGAAATCTGTTGCATTTAGATTTTTGATTTTAATATTATTTGCAAGTATTTCGGCTTTTTTGATTATCAATTGTTTAATATCCGGCACATCAGTCATATCTGCAGATAAACTTCTGGAGCTTTCAGCTTCGTATTCTTGAAAAGTTGTAATAATTTTATTTAAATCAAGATTTTCAAGATTGATTTTTATATCTTCAAAAACAAAAGGCGGTTTCGGGTTATTGCGTATTATTGCTGATATATTGAGATTGTTGGTCAAAACGCTGCCTTTTGAATTTAAATAAATTAAATCACGTTTAAAATCTAAATCAACATCTTTTATTGTGGCATCAAACAGCGGCATATCAATGCTTGTAATATTCAGTTTACCTAAAATTATCGGATGAGATGCAGTGCCGTTAAGTGTTATATCGGATGTAAAAATCCCCTGTTTCATCAAAGGTTTGCGGAAAAGGATGTTGAAAATTTTAGCATCGGTAGGTTCTTGGGTTTTTATTCTGAAATTGGTAAATTTTATATCATTATCCGGTAACAATACGATATTTCCTGAGGCATTCAGTTGATTTTTTGTGTATAATTTGTTATTCTGTGACGGTATAAGTTGATCGTATCGGAGATTGTTTATTTTTATTCCGTTTGGCGACAGAACGTTATCAATGCTAATAGTCACTGAATTTGGACTTTCGGAACTGCTGCTGCCGAGTGTGGCGCCCATATAATAAATGCTGGCATTTTCAGAAAGTTTCAAAACGGTTTTATTCCTCAGTGCATTGATCGGGCCTGTAATCGTTGATGCAAAATTAATATCACCTTTTAGTTTTAATGGATAAACCGATTTTGTATTGAAAAATTGTTCCGCAAATTCCTGTGTGGGCTTGGTATTTATATATAAATTAAAAATAGGTTTTTTGTCGAAATTGTATATTTCCCCGTCTGCAAATACAGGCATTTCACCGAGTTTTGTATTTATTTTTTCAACAATAAGCAAATCTTTTTTGAGTTTTAAATTGCCGCTTAAAATATGCATTTTTATATTGTCATAGATAAAACTTATATTTTTCAATTCGGTATCAGAGTAGATGTCGTTATTTTTTATATAGCCCTTAAGGGTAACTTTTCCGCTGAGATCTTGAATAAAACTCGTGTTAAAATATTTTTTTAGGTCATTTATCGCTGCGAGGTTAAAGTCCGGCAGATAAAAATTACCGTTTATTGATTGATTCGGCGTAAGGACTTTTGAGGCATTCAGATTGATTGAATACGGATTGCCTTTAAATGTTCCTTTTAAAGTTGTAATTTTAAGATTTGAATTTTGAAGGCTATAGTTTGTATTTTCAATGCTCAAATTATTACCTTTTGATGCGTAAATTTTGCCTTTTATATTAAGTTTTGCAGGCTCAATTTTTTCAGGATCTCCGTTATATGCCGCATAAAAGCTTGTATGTATTTTGCCTATATCGTCTTTATATGGGATATTTAAATTTAAAAGTTTTATTCCATCATTTAGAATAAATCTGTCGGAAATTATTTTTAAATCAGCATTTTTTTCATTGAGTTTACCGTAAATTTTTATTATGGATTTATCAAGATTTGAAGTTAAGTCTGCAAAAGTATCCATATTATTAAAGTTAATTTTGCCGGATATATTTGTAAGCGGTATTTTTTGAACGATAATTGTGACAGAATGCAAGTCAATTGTTCCTTTTGCAAAAATATTTTTATTAAATACGACATCTGTGACGTCAATTACCGTCCCTGTAAGGTTAATGTTGATGTCAGATTTTCCTTGTGCAGATGTAACCGGTGCAATAAGTTTTTGGATATCAGTGAGCATCGGCGATGTTTTAATTGTTTTTATAAGATTTTTTAAATCCTGTTGTTTTGCTTTTATATTAAAATTCAAGACGCCTTTTAGCGTACATGTTCCTGTTACATTTACAGGTTCATTATTTAAAAAGGCTGTATTTGTTTCAAATTTTGTATTCTGGTCGGAAAAAAGCAATTTGCCGGAGCCGTTTTTCAAAACCATATTGTGAATGTCCAAAAAAGAGGCTGTTGTATTTTTAAAAGTAAAAATGCCCCAAGCGTGTGGATTTTTACGATTCCCAGTAACGTGCAGATCAATGTTTCCAAGTCCATGAATATCCATTATCGGAACAGGTCCGAGATCGAATTTTAATATTTCATGCAGCGGATTTAAAACTGTTTGTGCTATTTTTAAATCAACATCGGAAGTGCTTTTTATGTATAAATCCGCATTTTTTGATCCGTATAATTCAACATTTCCATTTACGGTTACTAAAGATTTTTGTGACGCTGGAACTTTTACGTCCATATTCATTTTTTGTCCGTTAAATGACAGTTTTATTGTTGCTTTTTCAGTATTATGCGGCAGCGGATTATTTAAATAACCGTTTGTGACAAGAATTTTGCCTATGATATCCGGGTTATCAGCACGGCCTTTTGCGTGTAAATTTCCTGTTATATCGCCGTAAAAGAAATTATTTTTCAAGGCAAGAAAGTTTACTTCTTCTATCAAATCTTTTTCGCCCGGCATCAGGGGAATAAAATTTTCCGTTCTTGATTTGTTTATTGCAATATTCAAATCAATATCCGGTAATTTCGCATCAAGTTTTGTTATTTTTCCCTTAATATTTAAGTCAATTCCTTTTGAAAGAATTTTCATGCTTTGAATATTAATACCGTTTCGAATAGTATCAACGTCAACTTGCGTTTCAAAACGGTTTTTACAATAGATTGAGCGTTTTTCATCTTTATAAAAAATTCCGAGATCATCTATTACAAGCTTAGAAAAAATATTTTTATGCTTATCTAATGTTGTTGAAGTATCAGTAACTAAATTAACATTACCTGACAAAGATTCAATCCCGGAAAGTGTCCTGGCGTATTCCGAAAAATCGCTGAGGTTTAAATTTGTTATACGGCCGTTAATTTTGAACTGATCTTCAGTAATTATGTTGATCGGAAGTTTTACATCAATATCGGCCATTAATTCAGATGATTTTTTGTCAACAAAGAGTTTTGCATAAGTTGAAAGTTTTATACGTTTGTTGTTTTTGAATTCATCGACAGTAAGGAAGGTTCCGTCAAGAAGGATTTTTTTATTTTGTTTCAAGTCATTCAAATTAATTTTGTAATTTCCGAGTCTAATATAGGCTTTTGAAAGTTCCATTTTAGATTTTGGCATTTTTTTGATAATGTATTGTCCTATTTTTAACTCGGAGTTTTTTGTATAGAAAAGGTTTGCTTCCAAACAATCGCCGGACAAATTCCCGATTTGAATTTTTCCGGCCAAAAGAGGGAGAAGATAAATTTTGACGGCAGGTCTATCATAATTGAAAGCTTTTGATCCATCGTCATTCAAAAGCGAAAAATTCTCCGCCATAAGCCAGACAGATGGTATGAGTCCCATTTTTAGGTATGGGTCTTTAACGGCAATTTTGTATCCTGTTTTTTGAAAAATTTGTTTCTCAACAGCCGGCATCCTTTTTTCAATATTTATAATTGCCGGTATTGCCCAGTAATAAAGTCCGTAAAAGAATGTTAAAAGAGTTATAATTATTAATGATTTTCTTATTTTATCCATTCTTTTATATTATATAAAACAAGCATGGATATGGCAACTAGTAATTTTCGCTGAATATTTCAAAATAAGCTTGCGGATGGTGGCAGTTGGGACATTTTTGGGGAGCGGATTTTCCTTTATGAAGATAACCGCATTTCCTGCACATCCAGACAGAATCTGTCGATTTTTTGAATACAGTATTATTTTTTATATTATCAAGGAGTTTTTTGTAACGGTTATAATGATGTTGTTCTGAATTTATTACGTGATGAAAAGTTTCGGCTATTTCATCAAAACCTTCTTCGCGTGCTGTTTTTTCTCCTTCCGCATAAAGTATTGCCCATTCTTCGTGTTCGCCGTTTATTGCACTTTCAAGATTTTCTTCTGTTGTTCCGAGTGCAAAAGGATAGTCTGCATTAACATGGCCTATTGTATTTTCTATATGTTCATAGAATAATTCTGCGTGTTCTTTTTCGTTTTCGGCTGTTTCTAAAAATATTGCGGCAATTTGTTCATAGCCTTCTTCTTTGGCGGCTTTTGCATAAAATGTATATCTGTTTCTGGCTTGTGATTCACCTGCAAATGCATTTATAAGATTTTGTTCGGTTTTTGTGCCTTTTAATTTTGTCATAACTAATCTCCTTTTTTAAAAGGATAATTTTTATTGATAAATTTTACAATTAGAAAAGAGGATTAGCCATAAGCGGTATTTGAATTTTGAAATACAATACTTTTCGGGGATTAATCCAGCGTTGTAAACAATCATAATATAGTAAATAGTCGGGAAGGCAGTTTATGAATTTATTAGCATATACAAAAAAATTAGCAGAACAAATCGCGTTTTACGATTCGCTGACAAAACGCGATTTTAGTAATCTTTATTTTACAAACCCGTTTACCCAGCCTGTTAATATAACAATCATCTGGGTTGACGAAAAAGATGAATAATAATTTCGCACCTCAGGATGACAAGTAAAAGAATTATCTGCGGAGGTTAAGCTGCTGTTCCCCTGAGTAAAAAGTAGTCGTAGTACGTATTTGCGCCTATGGTTTTTACCTTTTATAAATTTATTTACAAAAATAATATTATTATATTCTTTTTCCGGTTTTGTCAAATTTGTACAAATCTTCTTCACGTATACTTAATTCAAGAGTTTTATCAAAATTGTAATCAGCAGGAAGTTTTGCGCTGCATTTTTTGTCACCGATATTAAAATAAGCGATTTTTTCACTGCCTAAAAGTTCTGTAATTTCAACGTCTACGGTCTTTTTAATTTTTCCGCCGCAAATCATTTTTTCGGGTCTGATGCCATATAAAATATTTTCATCGAGGCCTAAATCTTTACCTTCAATAAAATTCATCTGCGGAGAACCTATAAACCCGGCAACAAAAGTGTTTGAAGGATTGTTGTAAATTTCTTCAGGTGTATCTGCCTGTTGGATTAAGCCTTTATCAAGTACCACAATTCTATCGCCCATTGTGAGGGCCTCAGTTTGATCATGAGTTACGTAAATAAATGTCGTCTGTAATTTTTCGTGCAGTTTTTTGATTTCAGAACGCATTTGAACACGTAATTTCGCATCCAAATTTGATAAAGGTTCATCCATTAAAAATACTTTTGGATTTCTAACTATTGCTCGTCCTAAAGCAACACGCTGACGTTGTCCGCCGGATAATTGGCGTGGTTTTCTATCCAAATATTCTGTTAAATCAAGGATTTCAGCGGCTTCTTGGACTTTTTGTTCAATGATTTTTTTATCAATTTTTCGCATCTTTAATCCAAAGGCGATATTATCTCTGACTGTCATGTGCGGATAAAGAGCATAACTTTGGAAAACAAAAGCAATATCGCGATCTTTTGGTGGAATATTATTTACTTTTTTGCCGTCGATAAAGATTTCGCCATCAGTAATTTCTTCCAGTCCAGCAATCATCCTGAGGATTGTGGATTTACCGCAGCCTGAGGCCCCGACCAGTACTACAAATTCTTTATCTTTTATCTCCAGATTTATGTTATCTATTATGATATTTTTATCATAAATTTTGGTAACGTTTTTTAAAACAACATTGCTCACGAAATAAAATCCTTCTCAATAGGAATTATTAAATTGAAGGTAGTACCCTTCATAACTTCGGATTCAGCCCATACAATTCCGTTAATGCGTCTTGCAAGTATGTTTGCCGTGCCTAAGCTTATTGAGCGGACAATATTTTTCTTATTTGTTCTGTCAAGTTGGTTGTATGGTTCGAAAAGGCCGTCCATTTCAGTTTCTTGCAAGCCGATGCCGGTATCTGTTATTGTTATCTGCATTAGTGAATTTTCTTTGTAATTTTCAAAAACTTTCATGTTTTTAATAATCTCAGGATTAGGGTAGAAAATTCTGAATGAAATTGAACCTGTGTCAGTAAGTTTTATAGAGGTTTCAAAAAGATTTTGCAATATTGTTTTCAGAGTTTTTTCATCTGAATAAATAGCGCGTTTTGCAATTTCTTCATTGTCAAAATTAATAGTCAACCCTTTATTTGATACCGCAAGATCATTTGCCCTTATTATATTTTGGATTGCATTAACAACATCAAATTTCTGGTAATCATATTCATATAATGTAGATTCCGCGTATGAAAACTCAATGAGTTTGTCCATAAAATTCAGCAAATCATTAGAGTTTTTGTTAATAATTTTAACATATTTTTCTTGCTTTTCGGAAATTTCTCCGCCCAAACCGTCCAAAAGAGCCTGAGAAAATCCGACAATAGATGTTATCGGAGATTTAATTTCATTGGAAAGTTTTACGAGCATGGCATTTTTTTCTTTGTTAAATTGGTTTGTCTGCTCAGCATTGCTTAAAACATTTGTCATAGCTGTAATATCACGAATTGTCACTATGTATCGGCCATGACATATTTTTGCATTAAGTTCAATAAAAAATTCTTTTGCAGTCGGAGTGAAAGCTCCTGCAATAATAGGGGTTCTGGTGGCAATTGATTTTTCAATTTTTTCGCGGCCTTTATCAACCAGATCATCAAAATGATAACTTTTTAAAAGTCTTTTCCCCGCTTCAAATATTGTTGTTGCTTTATCGTTTACCCACGATATTCTGCCGTCTGTTTCCACTATTAAAACAGCATCCGGAAGGTCTTTTACTACCTTTTTAAAATTCAATCCGTACAAAAAATCTCTAAATACATTACCTAACTTCATAATTTGCAATAGTTCCTTTATTATTATATAATTAATAATAACATAAAAAAATATTGCGAATATTTAGTAATTTAATTATTATTAATTTTTGTAATTTTTTTTGTGCAAAATAGCAAAAAAAAATTTTTAGATGTTTTAAAACAAAAGATATGCGTTAATAAAGAAACGGCAGGTGATATTTATGAGAGAAGTAAATAACAACACGACCAATCCTGGTAATGTAAATTATCAAGGAATTCAGGCAAAGACTTTTAATAATATTCAGCCGGAAGTTTCTGCTGCAGAAACCTTTGAAGTTACCGATCTTGGAAAAATGCCTGCTGATGTAATAGGGCGTTCACAGGTTGCAAGAACTTCACACCAAAAAGATGTTGAATTTTCTTTAAAAAATCCTGAAAAAGTCGAGGATCTTGAACGTTATTTTGATTATCTTATAGGACAAAAGGGACTTTCTTATGAAGAAGCCTGTGAAATAATCGGTGCTACTGCAGAGGAATTTTACGGGGCTTAGCTTTCTTTTCCTGCAAGATAATTAACAAGTCCTTTGAGTCCCAATTTGTAGCTATCTGCTTTAAAACCCGTTATTTGGCCTATACATACAGGCGCAATTACAGATTTTGCCCGAAATTCTTCTCGTGTATAAATATTTGACATGTGTATTTCTACGACCGGCATGTCAGCTGTTAGAATTGCATCACGAATGGCAATACTTGTGTGTGTGTATGCTCCGGCATTTAAAATAATACCGTCAAAGTGTTCTCTTGCCTGTTGAATACGTTCAACAATTTCGCCTTCCATGTTGCTCTGGAATGTTTCAATATCTATACCAAGACCGAAAGAGTAGGCGTGCAGTTCTTTCTCAAGTTCTTTCAGGGTAAGCTTTCCGTAATGCTCCGGCTCTCTGTAGCCGAGCATGTTAAGGTTTACACCGTTAATTATTAAAATTCGCATGCTTTTTCTCATGCATATATTATAATACAAAATCAAGTAAATGTAAAGAATTATTAAATTTTATTCTACACATGTAACAAATTTGGCATGCTTGCATTATCATGCATGTACAACTATCCCCAAATCTCCTCCCAAGATTATTGTTCAAAGTCACAAAAAGTGTGGCTTTTTTTTTGCATAAATTTGTTTTCAGGCCGTGTGCGATGACGAATATGTTTGACAAATGTCTGGTTGTTGTAGGCCCGTATCTTCCCTTGAGAGGTGAGGGTGGGGAAACAAAGGAATTTGTTTAGACATTTTGCAATTGGGATGATGTGAAAGTCCAACCTACATAGCAGTGTTTAAAGGGGTGTCAGTCATCCTGAGGCTTTAGCCTCAGGATGACTGAATGCGTTCTGCCAAAATCTAATGTGTTGTTGTGCCTTTGGCACCTCAGGATGACCTCTAAAATTTCATAGAAATTCGTGTAAGGTTATTAAAAATTCTGCAACAAAAGTAGTATTTTTTTGTAAATGTATTGACAAAACCATAAAAACAAATATAATTGAAAGCATGAAGGAAGCAGAAAAGAGAGAATTAATAGCAAAGGTGCCCAAAACACAGTCCCCGAGCGGTGTTAGAGCTGGGGGGGGGTGGCCTTTTTAGGCTATAAAAGTCTTTTCCCTAAGATAAGAAAAATTCTGACCGGTATTACACCCCTGTTGCGGCCCGCTATCGCTATGAACAAACGAAATATGACGGGTCGAACTTGTCATGTTGATACAATATTGATTTCACCTTTCGATAATTGTAACAACCAGGGCTGCAATGGGGCTGTGATATCAGCGCGAGGTCGTGCGTAAACGGCCAAAAGATAGTTGTAAAAGAAAGAAAGGTAAAAGATTATGACAAAAAGATTTGGTGTGCCACAGGCACGACAGGACAGAAGTAATGCATTAACCGCATTCACATTGGCAGAAGTATTGATCACATTAGGTATTATCGG
>CALUQQ010000096.1 GCA_944322955.1 Candidatus Gastranaerophilales bacterium | reverse complement strand
TGTTGGTCGGGTTTTCTAATCCGACTGTTACTTCTTAGTGCCTTACTGCCATAGTATCTTAATATCTTTTTCCAATAGATACCTCCGAAATGCCCGCTACGCGCGGTTAAAAGGGTCGCCCCCCCCCGACAATTGTAAATTTAATTTTCTTTTGCATTCATTCCTCCTTTTTTATTATTTTAACATAAATTTTCTATAAAGGCAACATGATTGATTTTTATGTTTGTACTATAATATTTATATGATAAATATTCCTAACATAATTGAAAGACTACGGGAAATAATGGAAGACGAGACGCAGGGGCAGCTAAAAGAGGAATTAAACAGCTACCACAGTGCCGATCTTGCGGATATATTTCAGGAAATGAAACCAGAAGAACGTCTTCAATGTTTCAAGCTGCTCGATTTAGAAAAAGCAGCGGATTTAATGGAATACTTATCCCCGCAAATACAGGTAGAACTACTGGGCGATATTGACGAAGAAGTTGCGTCCAAAATTATCACAATGCTTCCGCACGACGCTGCTGCGGATGTTTTGGGCGACATGGAAGACGATGAAAGCGAAACTTACCTGGACAAGCTTCCTCATAAATTCTCAGCCGAAGTCCGGGAACTTTTGACTTACAACGAAGATACCGCAGGCGGAATTATGAACCCGTCTGTTTTAACCGTTAACTGCGGAATGACTGTTCTTGATGTTTTGAACCACATAAGAATTAAAGCAGAACAAGACAATATGGAACTTTACTATGTCTATGTTGTGGATAAGCAAAACCATCTTCTCGGGGTCGTATCTTTAAGAAGCCTTCTGACCTCGCCTATTAATAAAAAAATCGAAGATATAATGATTTCGGATATAGTCAAACTCCACGTTGATGATTATCAAGACTACATTGCGGACGTATTTATGAAGTATCAATATAACGCATTGCCTGTTGTTGATTTATACAACAGGCTCAAAGGAATGATTACGTGGGATGATGTTCAGGACATTGTTGAAGAAGAAACTACCGAAACAATTTACCAGTCATCAGGTATTTCAACTGAATTAGCAGATGAAGATGAAATTCTGTCAGGCAATATATTTAACGCAATAAAAGCGCGTACGCCGTGGCTTTTTATAACTCTTATCGGAGAATTTATCGCGGTAAATGTAGCGCACCACTTTGATACAACACTGGCAGCACTGCCTATAATCGCGATATTTATGCCGCTTCTGGCAGGATTAGGCGGAAATATCGGGACGCAAAGTATTACTCTTATGGTCAGGGGACTTTCTACGGGACAAGTTACGTTAAGCTCCGCTATGTACCATATAATGAGAGAAATGCTTATCGGAATGTGCATCGGAATATTTTTCGGCACAATGACAACTCTTGTTACTTGGGGCTGGCAGCATAATATCGAACTCGGAATTGTTGTAGGACTGGCTATGGCTATAAATATGACAATGGCAACTATTATCGGCACATTTACACCGTTTGCACTTAAAACCGTAAACGTTGATCCTGCAGTTGCATCAGGACCCGTAATCGCCACGACCATTGATGTTATCGGACTTGCGGTTTATTTTACCCTTGTTTCGATATTTTTATTACACGTAATTTAAAAAAGGTATAGAAAATGACAAATAATATACAAAATAATACCCCTATAGATAATTATTTAAAACAAACCGAAGACTCCAGGAAAGAAGATTCTTCATTTATCAAAATACTGGTATTGATGTTGATAATATTTGCAGCCGTAATTTTTGCCATATTTTTATTTGCAGATAACAAAGAATTTTTGGAAGACGAATTTGGCCAGGATTCATTCATCACAAAGCTTTTTGTAAAACTTTCCAGAAGTAATACTGATAAAGAAAAAGCCGAATTTGCTCTGCCTTTTGGGCCGAGAAAACAAAATATTCTGTTATTAGGCGTAGACTCAAACGGTGAAGACGCGGATCTTTGGGAAGGCACAAGAACAGATACCATCGTTCTTTTGAATATAGATCCGAAAAGCAAATCTTTAAACGCAATTTCAATTCCGCGTGACAGCAAAGTTTATCTGCCTGATAACAAAGGCATTCAAAAGATTAATGCAGCGCATGCAATCGGCGGAATAAACATGACAATTAAGACAATAGAAGATACATTAGGTGTAAAAGTCGACCGCTACGTAATGGTTCATGACGATGCCGTCAGAAAAATTGTAGAAGCGCTCGGCGGAGTTGATATTTACGTTGAAAAAAACATGCACTACAATGATTACGCCGGCAAACTTCACATAAATTTAACAAAAGGCGATCACCACCTTGATGCTGATGAGGCGGTCGGATATTTAAGATTCCGCCACGACGCACTGGGTGATATAGGCAGGACGCAACGCCAGCAATGGTTTTTACGAGGACTTTTAAAACAAATACAAAAGCCAGAAACTATCGCTAAAATTCCTCAAATACTATCTATCGCAAAAGAATACATAAAAACTGATATGTCCTTATACGAAATGTCACAATATGCCGCACTTGCAAAACATTTTGACATAGATAATATAGAAATTGCGACCCTTCCGGGCTCTCCAAATAAAAAAGGGTTCACAAGCTACTGGATTTTAGATCCGGATAAAACTCAAGAAGTCGTAAACAGACTTATTTACAGAGAACGCGTAAAAAGTGACAAAACTCAATTTGCAGCAAATGTCCTATATTCCAACGATAATGAATCCAGAGGAGAAGCACTTATAAAAGAGCTTGAAGCAATGAATATACAGGTTAAATGCACAGGCACATCAAATGCAACTCACGGGCAGGTTATTGCACACACAAAAGACGTTACACCGGAATATTACAACTGGCTTAGAAAAAAACTTCCCGAATTCAAATCACGCCAGTTCGTATACGATCCGGTGAATTATTACTGCGCAGACACTGATTTTACAATAATTCTTGCAGGACAATAATTTGTATTAGACAAAATTCAAAAAATATGCTAATATGAATGTAGTTGGAGGAAAAATATGGAAAATTTAACACCTCAGGCAGATATAAATTCACTTATACAGGAAGCTGCAAAAGCACAAGCTCAGGCTCAATTGCATGATACAATTATGACAATATGCGTAGTTATCGGAATAATACTTGTATTATTGTATATAGTTTATTATCAATTGATAGCAAAGAAAAACAAAGTGAAAGAAGCACTTGCAAGCATTGATGTTCAGTTAAAAAAACGTTATGATTTAATTCCGAATATTTTATTTATGGCTAACAAATTTATGGAGCATGAGCGCGGACTTCTTGATGATATTACAAAACTCCGCACGCAAGCTGTCAAAATGCCGTCCGATTTAAACAATGTAAAAGATAAAATCGCCATAGACGAAGAAATCCGTAATAAAATGGGCCAATTATCCATATCAATGGAAAATTATCCACAACTAAAATCCGATCAAACCATGATTCAGGCAATGTCAACGTATTCAGAAGTTGAAGAACACATTGCAGCTGCCAGAAGATTCTATAACAGCGCAGTATTAGACTTAAACAATGCAGTTGAGATAGCACCCGGCAAATGGTTTGCACAAGCACTCGGGATAAAATCCGAGCTGCCATACTTTGAAATAACAGATGAAAAAGAACGCAAAAGTATTGACGCAAAATCGTACTTTTCGTGAATATAAGTGCCTGTAGCTCAGCAGAATAGAGCGTCGGTCTCCGAAGCCGAAGGTCACGGGTTTGAATCCCGTCAGGCATAAGGGTTCGTAGCTCAGTAGGATAGAGCAACGGTTTCCTAAACCGGAGATCGCGGGTTCGACTCCCGCCGGGCCCTAATTTTGACAGAATATAGGAGAGAATATGTTTCTAAGAATTTTAAACGCAATTAAAAATATCGGTTTAACAAGTATTATAGCAATTATAATACTACTTACGGGATTAATTTTCGGAGCACTGGTATGGCAGACACCTCGCCAAATTTACGCATTTCCGTCTGCGGAAGGTTTCGGGGCATTTGCCTCCGGCGGCAGAAGCGGCGTTGTATACCATGTCCGTACACTTGAGGACAAAAACGAACTTGGCACTCTCAGATATGCAATAAATCAAAAAGGTCCGAGAACAATTGTTTTTGATCTGTCCGGAGTAATTGCGCTTAAATCTCCGCTGGTAATAAAAAACGGTGACTTGACGATTGCCGGACAAACAGCTCCGGGTGACGGAATTTGTATAAAAGATTATCCTGTAATAGTTGACGCAGATAATATAATTATCAGATTTATGAGATTCAGACTCGGCAACAAAACTAACGGCAGCTCGCTTGTTGTTAAAAACAGACACGATATAATGATTGACCACTGTTCGATGAGCTGGGCGCCTGTCGATAATGCCACGCTATACAATAACAGAAAGCTCACAATGCAGTGGTGTATCTTGAGTGAAGCGCTCAACAATGTAGGGCCTAACAGCGGATGGGGTGCCACTCTCGGCGGTTACAGCTCATCATATCACCATAATTTGTTTGCAAGCAACAGAACTAATACTCCGATTTTTTACAAAGCAATTCACAAAAATCTGCTTGATATGGAGACTATCGACTTTAGAAACAATGTTCTCTATAACTGGGCAACATCATCAATTAGCGGGGCAGAAAGCGGAACATATAATATAGTCAATAACTACTACAAATTCGGACCTGCAACAAACATTCCGTCAAGAGGGCAAATTCTTGAAGTGCCAAACGCTAACAGACGCGGAATTGTTTACGTTACCGGGAACTACGTTCATACCAACCCGCTGCAGACAAACGACAATTGGATGGGGGTTTATCCGAACATGGATTACATAAAAACCTCCAAAAATCCTGTACTTACAAGAAACGAATTTGACCATGAACCGGTTACAACTCATATGGCAGAACAGGCTTACAAAAATGTACTGGCATTTGCCGGAGCATCTGACAGTCGGGACTTTGTAGATAACCGTATTACACAGGCAGTGGAAACCTATATTTCAGGCGCGAAGGACAGCAGAGGTCTTGTAACTTCTCCTGATGATGTCGGCGGATATCCTGAATATAAAAGTGACGTTCCAAATGTAGATTCCGACGGCGACGGAATTCCTGATGACTGGGAATTTAATCATAATCTTAACCCCTATGACGGCGGCGACGGTAAAAGCATGACCAAAACCGGATACACTAATCTTGAAATATATCTGAATGAACTTGTCGATAATATTATTTCAAAACAAAATTCAAAAGCCATACCGACAATAGACACATTAAAAATGCTTGTTCAGGCAACAGCTAATAAAATTAAAAAGCATTAATTAGTACTTATCTAAAGACTTACTTATCAAAAAACTGGCAGGTACTGTTTGAAAGTGCCGCCAGTTTTCATATAATGGAAAAGTTAAAAACCTAATTGTTCACGTGTTTTCATTCTTCCGCAGGATTTGTCCTCGTCACAGAATCCGTATCTTTCACATTTGGGAACCAAATACGGTTTCAGCCACGGTTCTTCAGCGACAAGCGCGTCACACATCATTTTAACCATAGTTCTGATTTCATATTGTGCACGTGTACAAAGTCTTAAATTTGCGAGATGAATCATTTCTCTTAAGTTCAGACTTGCGACAAGCGAACTTGCAGCAGCATTCGGGAGAACAAATCTTGCGTCTTCTGCAGGAATACCCGCCTCCACAAATTCCTGATACTGTTGGGAAATTTTATTCATAAAATCAATATATTTTGACTTCAATTCATCATTTTTTTCAATTGTCGGCGGAATTATATAATCAAATTGACCTTTTTCCTTAACATATCTTTGAGATTTTTGAGAAAAAGACATGTGTCTGTGGCGTACAAGCTGATGAGTACAAGCGCGCGAAACATTTGAAATTGCAAATGTCACCTGAATGTGTTCAATAGTTGAATAATGACCGGAAGAAATAACTCTGTTGATAAGTTTAAGCATTTTTTCCTCATCATCAGCACCATTATAGATATTTATCGGATAATCTGCGCTGTAGCAAGTTCTGCAAGCAGTATAAACCGTTTTCAACATATTTTCCGGTTTGGATATTAAATTTACAACCGGCTTATTATTTCCATCCATAGAATTCTCTCCCTTTATAAAAAATTGTAGCCGACTTTAAAAAAAGGGGCTACAATGTAAATTTTTAATAACAATTTTAAGCTTTTTTGCTGCCGTAACGCTTATTAAATCTTTCAACACGGCCTTCAGAGTCAAGAATTTTCTGCTGACCGGTGTAGAAAGGATGGCATTTGTTACAAATTTCAACCGTAATGTTGTCAACAACTGAACCTGTTTCAATTTCGTTACCGCACACACACTTGATTGTTGTTTTTTTATAATCAGGATGTATACCTTGTTTCATTTTCTACCTCATTTCTTTTTTTATCAGGATTCCAAACCTGAATATTTCGACTAATAATATTCTATATTAATGAATTTCAAAACGCAAGTGTTTATTAAAATTAATTTTCATGCAAACGCATGAGAAAACTTTGCCGATACAGTATAAAAGGTTGATGTAATTTATGTAAAGATTTGAAATAATATACCGGTAACCCGTTTTTTAAAGGAAAAGCGAATGAATCTGCACGAAGAATGTTTATTAAGATATTTAAAAAGCCCCGACGAACTATCGTATGCCACTGATATATTAAAATTAAATAACTTTATACTGGAAAAACACTTTCTTATGAAAAATTTTGTTGCCAAATCTCTAACAATCAGCTATACTGATGACATAAAATAAGATTTGGGAACTTTAACATGCTGAAAAAAATATTATATTCTTTATGGATTGCGGTATTTTTACTTTTTGTAATCTATACAGCAAAAAACACAAATTTCAACACATTTCTAGATGCGGTAGAAAACAAAACTTTTGACCTGCGGCAAAGTGTAATTGTCAAATCAGGATACAAAAAACCAAACCGTAATATAGTAATAGTGGCAATAGATGATGCGAGCTATGAATACATTCTTGAAAAATACGGAGAATGGCCGCTGCCCAGAGATATTTATGCAAAATTAATTGATTACATTGAAGCCCAGCAGCCCAAAAGCATAGCATTTGACCTGATGTTTGTAAAATCTTTAAGGAGCAAACCCGGTGCGGATGAAGCGCTTGCGGAATCTTTCAAAAAATACCCGAATATTTATACAGCAATGAATCTTGACAACCAATCGGTAGATGTCAGACGGCCTGTTGAGCTTCCTGCAAAATTAAGCGTAAAAGTCACAAATTATTCAAAAGACATTGATTTTGATTCACTTTCATTTTTAAACTGCAGGACAATTTTGCCGGAGATAATAAACAATACCCAAAATATCGGTATGATAAATGTTTCCAGAGCAGATGACGGCATATTAAGAAAGATGCCTGTATTTGTAAAATATCAGGGCAAATACTATCCGCAGCTGGCATTTAGAGTTGGTATGGGCATTATAAAGCAAGAAGAAAATTACAATCCGCACGAATTTATAATAGACAGAAGTTCAAATCTTTTGCTCAACAACAGAAAAATTTTTATTGACAAAGACGGCGGTGCTATTTTAAACTGGTACGGTTCAACCGGAACTTATCAGCAGCTGCCTTTATACAGACTTTTGAAGGCAATAGATTCCAATGAAAAATTCAGCTATAAATTCAACAACAAAATAGTATATTTCGGAACAACAGCCTCAAGCCTGTTTGACATAAAAACAATACCCGTTGCCAAAATCTATCCGGGCGTCGAAGTTCAAGCAACATACGTAAACAATCTTTTGGACAATAATTTTATTTCAAAAGTCGATAAAAGAATTACCGTAATACTCGGCGTAATACTGGCTGCTATAATAGGATACCTTGTAATTAATATACCTTCAGCCGCAATTGTTACATTATCATTTGTATCTATATATTCATTATACATATTGTTTGCGTATTTTATAATGAAATATCACAACATGTGGATAGGAATAGTTTATCCCATAATGCTGGGGATCATAATATTTATATCAGCGTTTGTCGTCAAATACATAATCAAATCGCGAGATTTTGAGCAGCAGTATTTACTTGCAACAACAGACGGACTGACGGAATTATACAACCACAGATATTTTCAGGAGCAGATGAAAATGCAGGTTGAACAGTCAAAACGTTATGAAATTCCGTTTTCACTAATAATCATTGACATAGACTTTTTCAAAAAATTTAATGACACCTTTGGCCATCAAGCAGGGGATGCTGTTTTGCATCAAGTAGCGCAGCTTTTAAAACAGAGTGTCCGTTCAACTGATATAGTCTGCCGATACGGCGGGGAAGAAATGAGTATAATTTTGCCTAATACATCAAAAGAAATGTCCGTAATTACAGCGGAAAAAATATGTAAAAGAGTTGCTGCAAAGAGGTTTAAACTAAATAATTATCAAGAAAGCAACGTAACGATAAGTCTGGGGGTTTCAAGCTTTCCGGAAGACGGCGATACCACTCAGGAAATTATTGAAGCTGCTGACAAAAGATTATACCAGTCCAAACACAACGGCAGAAACCGTGTAACTTAACAGAAAAGAGGTACTATGAAAATAAAATTATTAACATTAATTTTAACAGTTATTATTAGCGGCCAAATCGTTTTAGCCGGCCCGTTTAGTGCCAATGCAAAGACAAAAAGAATTCCTGCAGGTACAAAACTTGAGATGAAACTTTTAACACCGTTATCTACGTCTGCGGGTGCTGAAGGTATGGGATTTTCCGCCATGCTGATAACTGACCAGACATCTGATAACGATGTAATTTTGCCGATGGGTTCCGTTGTGAGAGGAACAATTAAAAAAATAGTACCGGCAAAAAGAATGTCTAAAGGCTCCATAATTTATATAGATTTTGACCACGTTGTAACCCCCAACGGCAGACAATTGCCGCTTTCATTGAACATAACAGGCAGAACTGATTTGACATATGACGGCGGGATTACAACAACACGCGGCTATGGAGATGCGTTTAAATTAACCTGCGAAAAATCCGGCGAAATCGCAAGAAATTCCACGCAGTGGGGATTTGACGTAGGCGAAGATTACTGGAACGGCTATATGCAGATTATTACGGTGCCTGTCGGAATAATCGGTGCAGGTTTAGGCACTGCCGGATATTTTATTTACGACAGCATTGCGGATATGATAAGAAAAGGTAAAGACGTTGAACTCAACAAGGGTGAAATATTCAGCGTAATTTTAACTGACCCGATTGATGTTCCGGTAATTTAATATGTCAAAACTCGATAAAATAGAAGAATTACAAAATATTTTAAAAGAAGATCCCGCCAATTTTCAGGTACGCAGGCAATTGGCGGTGCTTCTTCTTGACACAGGATACCCTGAAGAAGCTCTGCAGCATTTTTTGTATCTGTCACAAATTTTTCAACAAGATAGCGGAATTTACTACAATCTAGGAATTACCTATGAAAAGCTGAAAAATTATGACAAAGCCGAAAATGCATACCTGAAAGCTTTTGAATATGCACCGGAAGAAGTCGATTCCATGTACAATCTCGGTCTTGTATATATTGAAAAAAAAGAATATAACAAAGCTATCCAATGTTTTGACAAAGTTTTAGAAAAAGACGATCAAGATTCAAATTCCTATTTCAATACGGGAATTGCTTATTTTAAATCAGGCGATCTTATACAGGCGATGGATAACTTTCAACACACTGTTGATTTGAATGATGAGGACATTTACGCACATTTTTATATAGGAAATATCTACAAAGAATTCGGCGACAACGACTCTGCTCGCGAAGAATTTCAAAAAGTATTGTCCATCTCACCCGATTACAGCTGGGCATATTATAATTTAGGAGTTATAGATTTTGAAGAAGGAAATATCGACGGCGCCATACAAAACCTTGAAAAAACTCTTGAATTAAATCCAAAAGATATTGAAGCATACGAAATTTACATAAAAATAATCACCAAAAACGGACAATACCAAAGAGCCAATGAACTTGTAAAAACCGCCCTGAAAAATTGCGGTTCAAACGGTGACCTTTTTTACATTTACGCAAGGATTAAAAAACTTATGAACGATAATGACTCTTACATAAAATACCTTAATAAAGCACTTGAAAATAACGATACTCTATCCGCCGCCCCCAAAATTGTAAAGCAGGAAATTGATAAATTTTTGGCACAATAATTTTCAGCATGGTAAAATTAGGTAAAGAGGTAATAATAATATGAAAATGTCAAAATTATTTGTGCAAACATTAAGAGAGTATCCGTCGGATGCTGAAGTAGTATCTCACAAAATGCTTGCACGAGCAGGATACATAAGAAAACTCACAACAGGGGTTTACAACTTTTTGCCCTTAATGTGGAGAGTTTTGAAAAAAATAGAAACAATTGTTCGAGAAGAAATGGACGCATCAGGCGCTCAGGAACTTTTGATGCCGTTTGTGCAGCCGAAAGAACTTTGGGAAGAATCCGGCAGGTGGGACGCATACGGCAAAGAACTAATGCGGTTAAAAGACCGCCACGACAGAATTATGTGTCTTGGACCGACCCATGAAGAAGTAATTACCGCAATTGCAAGGGACGGCTTGAAATCATATAAACAATTGCCTGTAAACCTTTATCAAATTCAATCAAAATTCAGAGATGAAGTCCGCCCGAGATACGGTCTTTTAAGAGGACGAGAATTCATTATGAAAGACGCCTATAGCTTTGACACGGATGAAGCAGGCCTTGACAAAGAATACGATAATATGGCGCGCGCATATAAAAGAATCTTTGACCGCTGCGGACTTGATACCAAAATGGTTCAATCAGATTCAGGCACGATAGGAGGCTCTGTATCGCACGAATTTATGGTAATCACGGACACTGATGCCGGCGAAAACGATGTTTTCTACTGCAGCAATTGCGATTACTCCGCAAATTCAAACCATGCGGAATCAAAACTTCCGGCTGCAGTTGTTGACGGTAAAGAATATTTTTCTAAAACCGAAATCATAGATACCCCAAATACTCACTCCATTGAGGAATTAAGCAAATTTTTAAACATTCCGTCAACTTTGATTTTAAAAACTCTCGTGTATATTGTTGACAAAAAACCTGTTTTGGCTTTAATCAGAGCAGACAGAGCAGTTGAAGAAACCAAATTAATGAATGCAGCAGACGGTATTGAAATAAGAATAGCTTCAAGTGCGGAAATTGTCGAATTAATGGCAAACAAAGGCTTTGACGCTGTACCGGGCTTTATCGGACCAAAAGGAATGGACGGAATTAGAATTATTATTGATGAAACCGTCCGTGATTTAAAAAATTTCGTAGTCGGCGTAAACCAAACGGACAAACATATGGTAGGTGCGAACCTTTCTGATTTAGGGATAACCGAATTAAAGTATCATGATATACGTCTTGTTGAAGAAGGCGATATCTGCCCTGAATGCGGCAAACCGCTTTTTGTAACAAAAGGAATTGAAGTCGGAAATATTTTCAAACTCGGAACTAAATATTCAAAACCGATGAACGCAGTATATACAGATATAAACGGAGAAATGAAGCCTTATATTATGGGCTGCTACGGTATTGGAATTTCAAGAACAGCTGCTGCTGCTGTTGAAGCACATCACGATGAGTTCGGTATAAAATGGCCGCTTTCCATTGCACCGTATCACGTCGTTGTTGTCCCTGTAAGCACAAATGACGAAATTCAAATGTCCACAGCCGTAAAAATCTACGAAAATTTACTCAAATCAGACGTTGAGGCTGTACTTGACGACAGAGATGAACGTGCCGGCGTTAAATTTAAAGACGCTGATTTAATCGGATTTCCCTATAGAATTACTGCAGGGAAAACACTTTCGGAAGGGCTTGTGGAATGTAAAATCCGTGAAACAGGCGAAGTTTTAAAACTAACACCGGAAAAAGCAGTTGAATTTATCAAAAATGCTGTTGCAAATATCAATTGACAGGATTAATGCTGTTTAAATGCAAAGTATTTAAACAATATGTAAGTTATCACAGATACAAGAAATATCGAGATAAATTGAGCAATGTAAGCGTTTTTAAACACGAATTTCATCAACAATTCAAGGATAATGACATTAACAAAGTAACTTACAAGCCATGTTGAGCAGCATTTGAAATATTCATTCAAATAGTTGCCTTTTGTGCAAAAAACAAAAAATTTCTGGTTTAAATAGGAAAAAATCGACGAAATTGCCCACTGAAACGCGACACAAATCTGATAATGCGATTCACCAATCAAAAAAAGTGCAGCGGCAAATATAACGTAAGAAATTGCCGCATTCAAAGCACCTATCACCAAAAATCTTATTTTATCGTCAATTTTAAACCACAACGTGAATAAATTTTTCATCAATAAGCCTTGTTTACTAATGCCTCATGCGCTTTATTTTCCAAAGTGTCGTCAAGTTTAGACAGCTTAATTTTTTCACCGTAGCGTTTTTCAAGTGCAAGTTCAATCAAAAAGTCGGCAAAATGCGTATTTTTAGGCAAAAATGAACCATGCAAATAAGTTCCGAAAACATTTTTATAATATGCCCCTTCAGTCTTATCTTTACCATTATTGCCGCTGCCGATATTAACAATAGCCAACGGTTTTGTGTCCCCTTGAACAAAAGTAAGCCCGCTGTGGTTTTCAAACCCCACAAGAGTTTCCGGTGATACCAAATTGGTCTTAGCCGTAACATTACCGATAAATCTTTTTTTACCTGCAACTGTATAAACATCCAATAATGAAATTCCAGTTAATTTTTCGCCGGCAAACGGCTGATAATAATGTCCTAAAAGCTGATAACCGCCGCAAATTCCCAAAAACACCGCACCTTTATCACGCTGGGCAAGCAAATTCTCTTTATTTTTATAAAGTTCACACGCTACATCGTGCTGCTGCTTATCCTGACCTCCGCCGATAAAATACAGATCATGGTCATTTATGGTATCTCCAATATCAATTTCATCAAACTCAACCTCTATTCCCCGCCATTCACAGCGTTTTCTAAGCGTAATAATATTTCCGATATCACCGTATAAATTAAGCAGTTTCGGATACAAATGAGCAATTGATATTTTCAAATTTTTATCTTCCATAACCTGATTATATAACAAAAACAGCATGGTTAATCAATGATTTTGGCAAGTTTAAAAAGATAATCGTCTTTAGTTGTCAACTTCAAGCCTTCAGGGACAAAGTGATCTTTAAACCTTTCAACCGCAAATCTGTCAGTCATACCCGATATGTAATCCGTCACAATCCTTTCAATTCTGCATTCTTCACAAACGGGTTTAAGCATATTCGAATACAAAAAGAAGAGTTCTCTAATAACTTTTCTGGCTTTTTGTTCCTCATATTTAGCAGGAGAATCAATATAGACATTATCAAACATCCATTGTCTGAGTTTAGTGGTATAATACCAGCCTTCCTCACTCATAGCAACAACCGGCTTGTCAAGAGAATTGCGGACGATCTCAGTAATCATTTTGTTCAATCTTTTTGATTGAACAGACGAAAAATAATCAATACAATCTTTCGGAAGGTCACTTTCCGCAATTACACCTGCCCTTATTGAATCTTCAATATCATGGTTAATATAAGCAATTTTATCTGCAAGCTGGACTACTTGAGCCTCAAGAGTTTTAGGCTTATAACCCCAAGTATGCGTCAAAATCCCGTCAATAGTTTCCTGACACAAATTTAAATCTTCCAAAACCTCAACCACACGCACACTTTGAATATTATGATGAAATCCGTCTTTTACAAGTTCATCCAATACACCCTCACCGCAATGTCCGAAAGGTGTATGACCCAAATCATGCCCGAGCGCTATTGCTTCCACAAGATCCTCATTCAAATCAAGAGCACGCGCAATTGAGCGACCTATTTGAGAAACCTCAAGCGTATGAGTCAAACGCGTTCTGAAATGGTCGTCAAACGGTGAAAGAAATACCTGTGTTTTATGTTTAAGCCGTCTAAATGCCTTTGAATGAACAATTCTGTCCCTGTCTCGCTGAAAACACGTTCTCATCATGCATTCTTCAATAGGTTTTTTCCTGCCTTTTGAAAAACGGCTTTTTGCCGCATATTCACTCAGATTATCAATTTCACGTTGTTCCAGCTTATATCGTATTGTTTCCATACAAATATAATAACACAAACAAATCTAAACGTTTTTAGAGACAATTTCAGCTTTTACAACCTGATTATGCTGAATATCCATTTGTTTTTTATTATATTCTTTTATATGTTTATCAAACTCTACCCCTAATCTGTTAATCAACAAACTGGACAAAAAGCCGTAAATAAGGGATTTAACACCCGATACAAGCCCGACAGTCATTACAATTGATGTTGCAACACCGCCGATTACCGGAATACCGTATTTTAAAAGCGCTGACGTACTTTCTTCTTTATTATCGGCAAGCGTAAGCCCTAATCCGACACTTCCGACAGAACCCAAAAGCGACAAAACATCTGTCGGGCCTGACCCAAGCTTTAAGTCACGTAATTTATCAAAAAATCTGTCGGTTTCAACATCAATTGCTTTATCAAATTTATTAACAGCATTGTTCGTAGCATTACGCAATTTTACATACCTATCGTATGGCAAAAGCCCTTTGTAAATCGAAAGAACTTCCTGTAATCCACCTTTTGAACTCTTGCACAAAATATTTTCGATTTCCTGAACAAACGCTTCAACCTGATTTACTGCCCTTTTGTTGTAACCGAACATATCGGATGTTTCCTTTAAACGACCGGCCAAACGTTTTAGATTATAAACTATTTCTTTGTTTGCGATTTCTCTGTATTGTTTTTCATAAGGTCCGGACAGTTTTTTATAAGATAAAAGCCCCGAACGAAGTTCTTTCAAAAGTTCTCTTGAAATCTTATCCGAAGGGTCAAGAAAAGACGCAATATTATCCAGTGCATGTTTTGAAGCGTTATAATTATCAGTGATATTGTGGGTAATTTTATTTCTGAACGAATCAGTAGTTCTTATGATAGACATTTTATCGGCAGCAAGCGAATCTTCCGCAATAAATGTTGTAAGCAATTTGTCAGCACGCTTTTTATCATTTTTATCCACAAGAACATTCCAAACCCTTTCTTCCAAGCCGTTATCAGCATCTAACATTTTAATATACCTATCATTACGGGCTGATTTGCCGAAACCGTCATTTAAGGCATTTTTAATACTTATCTGCCTTGCGCCAAGTTCATCCACCCATTCCGATACTTTTTTGGTGACACCGTTTATCGTAACTTCACGCGACGGATTTACACTTAGAATTAACTTATTCGTATCCGAATAAGTTCTGAAAAGTTCTGTAAATTGTTTGTCAGATTTTTTGTAAGCTTTGTTAACCGTACGTTTTGCCAGACGTTCAAACAATGAAGTAATTTTATTATGAATTTTTTTAGTGTATTTATTTTTGTACATTAATTTTGTAAACATCAAATCTTTGATTGTCCCAAAATTGTTAAGTCCGCGTGATTTATCTGTTAAAGTATTAATATTTTTAAAAAGACTATTGTAAAATGAGGTCACAGGCCCGCTTTTCCCGGCCAGTTTACGTTTATTAACCTTATCCTCAAGGTGCTGACCCCATTTTTGAATCCATCTGTAAGTATTTTTCGGCAAACCTTTTACTGCAACAAATACTCCGAGTGCTGCTGCAAGTGAGCTTGCAACAATTATAAATCCTAACCTTTCGCCTTTTTTATTTTTATCGTTTTCCGCAGCTACAAATATATCCTTCGCTGTTTTTGCACTAATATAATATCTGCCGTCATTTTTTGGAACGCCAAAAGGATTTTGCACAATATAACTTTGTTGAACACTGCTAACCATACACTTACATTATATTAAAATACAAAACGAATTTATTATTGCTGGATTTAAGCATAAATTTAAGAATTATTAAGGAATTCTTCCGCAATTTGTTTTGCGGCTTCAAACGGTGCATTCTTATCCGACATCAAATATTTTACTTCTTCTAACTGCCTTATAAAATCTTCGCGATACGAGGTATTGAAAAGATTTTTTTCGGTTTGATAAACAATATTATCGACTGTTACCCGACTTTGAATAAGTTCAGGTACAATAGATCTGTCAGCAATAATATTTGGCAGCGAAACCCGCTTGATACAACGGACTAAAAGATAAATCAAATAAAGAATATAAGGGCCCCTATATGCTATAATCATCGGAACCTGATATAAACAAGCTTCTAACGCAACTGTGCCGGAGGCAAGTATTAATGCATCAGAACAGCTTAAAAGCGCCTGATTTTCTCCTTTGATAACCTTGAAATCAGAATTTTTTAAATATTTATGATAAACTTCATCTTTCAAATTCGGAGCTTGAGATATACAAAACTGCAAATCCGGATGATTTTTCTTTAATTTTTTTGCAGATTTTATAAAAATATTCATCAATTCTTTTAATTCAAATGTTCTTGAACCCGGAAAAACAGACACCAGTTTTTTATTAACATCAAAACCGTGTTTTTTAAAGAATTCAATCCTATCGGCTTTTGGTGCAAGCTGGCTGACAAGAGGATGTCCGCAATAATATGCCGGTATTTTGTAAAATTCATACATTGGCTTTTCAAACGGGAAAATACACAGAACCTTATCAACGTATTTTTTAACAGTCTTAATCCGCCACTTGCGGCTTGCCCAAATTTGAGGAGGAATATAATAAAACACCTTTATACCGGCACGTTTCAAAAACTTTGCCACATTAAGATTAAAAGCCCCGTAATCTATACACAAAACAAGATCCGGCCTATATTCTTCCGTCAAATATTTGACGACATTTTTCCCGAGCTTATAGTGGTTCCACAAAATCAAAGGTGAAATCCCAACAGCAGACATTTTTGAATGATCAGCAAATAACTTTACTCCCTGATTTTTTAAATTTTCACCGCCGATACCTTCAATTTCAACATCCGGATATATTTTTTTCAATTCCGATATAACATGAGCGGCATGGATATCGCCTGAATATTCACCTGTCATTACAAATAATTTTTTCATACTTTTAAACTGCCATAATTACAATGTTATTATCATCTGCAAATTTTATAACTTTTTCTTGATCAACAATAATAGTTTCATTTGCCTCAACAGCGAGCAAATCCGCCTTATAGCGCTTCATAGTTTTAAGCGTTCTCAGCCCGACTGCAGGTATATCAAAACGCTTATCTTGTTTGGGTTTAGAAACTTTTATAACTGAAGCGTTTTTTCTTGCAAGTTTTGCACCGCGTTTTATACATGCATCCGTACCTTCAATAGCTTCAACCGCCATAATCATTTTATCTTTAATTACAACTGACTGTCCGACATCAACGCCGCCCATTTCTTTTGCAAGCCAAAAACCATAATTAACATCCTCAAGCTGTTCGCAGGTAGGTTTGTGTTTCCCGAGCACACCTGCCGGTATCATTAAATTCTTAATAAATATTGTCTGGTCAAGAACGGTAATTCCGGCTTTTTCAAACTCACCTACAATCAAAAGCATAACTTCATCGTCATTAAGACGTTTAACTGTTTTTAAAAGTTCAATTGCTCTTGCATCAAATTTATACAACTGCAAAAGCACGCGTTTATGTACTTTGCCCAAAAAAGTGGCCTGTTTTATTTGTTCTTCTTTCAATATTTTTTCTATTCTATTAATCTCGCCTGGGTGACATGAATAAACTCTTGCGCAATATTTTTTCAACTGTTTAACATTGTCGCTTGCAAGTGAAATACAAACGACTTCAAACCCGTTTTCTTTTGCATACTGTGCCATTTTTACAGGCAAAATTCCGTCGCCTGCTATTAATCCCTGTTTACTTTCCAACATTACTGACAATTTTATTACCTCAACTTTAATATATCTTCTACCTGATTGTTATCCAGCAGCGCCGCGCCGCCCATTAGTTTTGAATTAAATACAACCTGCGCATAAGATTCCGCAAGTTCCAACTTTAAATATGCATCCATAAGCGTTTTCCCGCCGGTTATAAAACCGTGATTTGCCATCAAAACAGCATCGTAATCCTTAAAATACCGCGCAGTCTTTTCGACAAGATCTTTTGACGACGGCAAACCATATTCTGCAAGAGGAATTTGGCCAAAATAAAATACATTTTCTGCCATAACCGGCTCATCCAGCGCTTTTCTGCAGGCCGCAAACGTACTTAAATACGGTGCATGAACATGTATAATATAATTAATATCCGGCCTCGTTTTATAAAATTCAACATGCAGCATCTTTTCGCTTGAAGGTTTTTTACCCTTTTCAAGCGAATTTCCGCAAAAATCCATCAAAACAAAATCTTCATCTGACAAATAGCCGTTTGCCGACCCTGACACGGTTATAAGAATATCATCACCGTATCTGGCAGATAAATTTCCGGAAACACCCGGCGTAAAATTTTTTTGGCCGGCTATTTTACCGCAATAAATCAATTCGTCTTTTAATTTTTTCAATTTAGCCATATTTATATGCTTTCCTTACTCGGATCTTCTATATTAATAACCTGTGCATATTCATAACGTTTTGCTGCGGTATTTAAGGCGGCACTGCTCTGCTCAAAAGCAACGCTGTCATCACTGCTGTCTGATTGACCTACTCTTTCCGGATTTTTTATAACCATTTTATCAAATTCAACTTCTGAACTTTTTGAATCAAGACTCAAAGCAATTGAAAAATATGTTGTCTGACGCATAAAGTCATAACCCAAATTTAGTTTTAAATCATCAGGACCTAGTGAAAATATGAACGCATTTTCCTGGAAGATTTCACCGTTAGGAGAATCACCGGTAAGCGTCAAAGAACCGGACCAGCCTACGGAAAGATATTTGTTAATACGAAATGCTTCTCTTATATATACATTAGAATTACCGTAACGGTAGGTGTCATATACCGGCATAGGTGTTTGATCGTCATAAGCTGACTGGAAATAACCTATATCCTGCATCCAGTATTTATACTGGGTGTGAATTCTCGGTCCAATTCGCCCGATAAACTGGGTATCGCCTGTTCCGTAAAGAGCTGCCGAACCTTGCATTACAAGAGATATGTCTAATGCCTTGCGTTTTGCTTTATCTTTGTACCGATAAAAAGGCATGTCAGCCTGAGCCATATACCTGAAACGGGTTGTCGATGTACCTGTTGCTGCAAGATTTTCAGAATGCATATTATATTTTCCGTCTTCAGCAAATGCGGCTGACGCTCTGTGTCTGAAATTCAACGGTTTCCCCTCTACAAGAAAATCATTTATCGTTCTGCCTTTTTCATAAACAAGTTCAGCCAAATATTTAGGCATTCTGCGGCCTAAAAACCATTCGTTCAAATAAGCATTTGAACCGTATTGCAAATACAAATTATCATCAAGTTCCTGTTTGCCTTTAAACATGAAAATGTCTGAACCCGAACCATACATTGCATATGTTTGGTTAAACGCCGTTCTGTATTTTACGGCGCCGCCAAAACCTAATTCATCTTTATAATTCAATAACGGAATAAGTTTTAAAACAGATCCGAACGGTGTGTCAAATACAAATCCGGGTCCGGCGAACATACCGAATTTTGATATTGCGCCCAATTCCGGATAATTTGCTTCAAAATACTCCTGCTCTTTATTTGTATGTGCAGTAAACGAAGGCAACGTGAACAAATATTTGTCATTATAATAAACTTCACCTTCCTTCATCTGAACCCTGTCATGATCTTTTTGGGCATCTATAAAAATTTCAGAAGCTGATATTTTGAATTTTGCATTTTCTCCTGACAAAAATTCGTTTTTATCCTTTTCGTCGATAATCATATCAATAAAATTAGGCCCTGCAACTCTTGACACAAATCTGAATTTTTGCGATTGTTCGGAATGCATATTACCGTTAGACAAAACCAACTGATTATTATCGCTTTCGGCCTTTTTTGCACGAATTTTCATCGTTGCGGTTTCAAGAGATACATTATCCATAAATATGTTTTCTTCATTCATATTTACCTGTATATAATCACCCTGAACCGGCACACTGTCACGGGTCAAAACAACATTTCCAATGGCTTTGAGGATATTTGAATCTCTGTTATAAATCATTTTGTCAGCCGAAAGCTGAACTTTTTGAGGTGGAAAATTCAAAACCGGATTTCCTACAGCTTCAATGTCGCCTGTTTTTTCATTGAAAATAACATTCTCGCAATCAAGAACCATTTCATTTTCTGTTGCCTGTTCTTTAACCCCGCCTGTCAATTCCAGTGTCTCATCGGTTTTATCTTTTTTTCGGGAAATTTGGAATATATGAGTTGAAGATTCTTCTTTGTTCTGTTTTTTGATATCCGAAAGAGATGCACTATAATGGTTATCAAACCCGAAAGTTTCTTCCATCTCCTGCATTTCCATATCAATATCGTCTTTAATCTCGCTTTCGCCGCGCTCAATATCTGATTGTTCAGCTTCTTTCTGCAATCTTTTCGCTTCAATGCGTTTTCCGCGGTCAGACCAAGCTTTTTGAATTTTTAATCTTGTTTTTTTGAAAAGCGGCATGTGTTTTTCAGTTTTAGGCTGATCTTCAGAATACTGCTGCTCGTCTGAATTTTCGACTTTTACATCAGGATCGGGAATAACTGCGGATTCAAAAAATTTTTGATCAATATTGTTTAAATCATTATAAATCTTTTCGACCTGATCCGCCGCAAGAGCACCTGAACAGGTCATTACAAATATTAACAGTATTGATATAATTTTTTTCAATTTCATCCTTCTTATATATAATTTAACGGGTTGTTGGGCTTACCGTTAATTCTCACTTCAAAATGACAATGCGGGCCTGTACTGTAACCCGTTGTCCCTTCCAAACCGACAACCTGGCCTTTTTTAACGTAATCACCCTGTTTTACCTTTATAGTCGACATATGAGCGTATAAAGTCGTCATAGGATTACCGTTAATCGTGCCGTGATCTATAATTACGACCTTGCCGTAGCCTCCGTACCAGCCGGAATATATAACCTTGCCGGCATTTGACGCCATAATGTTGCCATAATTCGGACCTCCTATATCAACACCGGAATGAAATGTTCTGCTGTTAAATATAGGATGCGTTCTCCAGCCGAAAGGAGATGTTATTTTGCCGCTTATTGGTTTCAAAAAACCGGAGGAAGAAACCTTCACTGAGGTATCCTGCGGCTTTTTACTTATCATTGTCTGCAAATTATCAGACTGTCTGGCAAGCTCGCGTTCGGTTTGCTCATAATAACGTCTGTCAGTTTTAAGCTTGTTAATCATATTCCTATTCTGAGCAATTGCGCGCTCTATGTCACGCTGCTGGGAATTGATCGATTTAATTGACTGTGCAAGATATTTTTTCTTTTCTTCCACATCTTTTTTCATTTGCGAAATCTTTTGAGCCTTATCTTTTACAGCCATCATATGTTTATAATCGTTTCTTATAATCAGCCGTTCAAAATAAATAACATCCAAAAGTGAATTCAAATCTTTAGCTGACAAAATAAGTTCAAACATGCCGGTCCGCTGGGATTTAAAAACCTGCCGAATACGCTGTTTTAACTTTCCGTCAATTGTATTGAATTCCCGGTTAGCATCTGCAAGCTGAGCTTCCAGCGAATTCAGCTGATTTTCAATTGAATTATACTGATTTTTAGAAGCTTGAAGATTATTTGAAGTATTTTCAAGCTTTTGCTGATTCTTTACGAGTTTACTTTTTTCGGCATTTTCCAAAATTTTCAACTGCCGGATTTTTTCTTTCGTCTGTTTTTGTTTTTGTTCAACGTTTGTGGCGCCAAAAACCGACGGTACTGCCGCTAAATTAAACACAAGCACCGCTGAAAGCATTATTGATACTGTTTTTAGAGTTCTTGTTATATTCATTTTACTAAAACCGGAAGCAGCATAAGCCCGACTGTCCAGGCTATAAATGTTACTGCAATTACGGCTACTATTATCCTTTGATTTTTTCTGAAAAATTCCATTATTTTCCCCGTTTATTACTAATATAATACTATCAAAAAAATCAAAGTGCAATTATTTAAAATAAATTTGCAAAAAAATGTAAAATCATTTAATATAGCTTTATGGAAAACAAATTTACCAATCCTGAATTTGACAAAAAATCACTTTTAAAAAACGAGTTGAGCGGAATAAACCAATTTTTACTGGAAAACAACCAGAAACAAATTGAGAAAATATACGATTTTCTCTCCGATGAAAATAAACACCTGCTGCTTGTAAACGGTTTTTTAGGCACGGGGAAAACAAGTATTGTGCACCATACGTTGATGACTTCACTTAATGAACAGGCTGTTATTTTGGAATACGAATGTTTTGAAACGACAATTCTTGATGATATCCTTTTGAGTTTCTTTGAAGAATTTAAAAAACTTACGGCACTTGAAAAAATTGACATTCCAAAAATCAAAACGGAAAATTTTACCCAAAAAATTAATGCTTATTTTCAATCAATGAACAGACCGGCAGTAGTGATTATAAACTCTTTTGAAGCCATTTTAAAATTGAACAAGCCTGAAATTCTCGGATTCATCACCCACCTTTGCGGGATAAAAAACATTAAAGTAATTCTCATTGCAAGAGTATTTGACATGAACGATTTTGACGGCAGATTAAATTACGAAAAAGTAACAGCTCTCGCGCTGCAAAAATCAATTTTTGAAAAATACCTGAGATCGGAAGACTTCAAACAAATCGGACCGTTGTCGGATGAGTTATACAAAATAACAAGAGGCTATTTTTTCTATGTAACTTTGTCTTTAAAAATTATGAAACTCCGAAATCTTAACCTCGTTAGCTTTATTGACGGATTCACCAAAAGCTTTTTAACCTTTAATGACTTTATTTTAAGAGAAGCTCTGGCGCTTGTTGATCCGGTCAGCGGACATTTGTTCAGGTTTTTAACGGTAATAAGACACCCAGTAAGCGTAAAACTTGCCAAAACGCTTCACCTTTGGAACGAAGAAAAAATGATTTTCTTCATAAACAATCTTTTGCTTTCAAAATCAGGTGAATACATTTGGCTGCAAGATTATTACAAAAAAATTGCAGACAACTCTATTCCGCAAAACGTTGCGATAAAAATTCACACAGGATGCGTTGATCTTTATAATACCCAATTGCCGCTCAAACCGCTGGAAAGAGATTTGCTGATATCTCGGCAGACTATGCGCAACGAAATCGAATACCATTCTACATTTATCCCGAGAACACGCTTTGTTAAAGCCCAAGATATAACTCAAAAAGCCGAAACTCTTGAATACACAAAAGAAGCAGAAAACCTTAAACTCTCTCAGCCGCAAAAAGAAACCAAAGACGAACAAATCCAAAAAATGACCTTTATCTTTGACGATGATGAAACAGGAGTGCTGGATAAGATTGCCGATTCAATAAAAGACTTTTTGACCATACGGGATGAACGCAAAAAAGAAGAAAAAGAAGAAGAAAAACTTTCTCTGACTGATTTGATGAATAAGGCAAAACATGAAGAAACAGCTTTTAACTATAAACATGCTATTTCACTCTATTTAAAAGCACTTAACCGTAAAAATGATGAGGATTATTACACATACCTGCCGAATATTTATACAAAACTTGCACAAAATTACCAAAATATCTCAGACTGGTACGATGCCCAAAAATATTACGAAATGGCAGGAGAATTTTATTCTTCAACAGGCGATACCGAAAAAATTAATGAAACAAAATACAATATAGCAAATATTTTTTACATGACATTCAAACGTGACAATGCAAAATCGCTTCTGTTGGAAATCGAAAAAAACAATATTTCGGACGAACTGAGGATAAAAGTTTTGAACGCGCTTGCAAACCTTAACACAGACAGCAATATTATTTTCAATTATTGCAAAAAAGCACTTGAAATAAATCCAGTAAACATCAGTAAAAGTGTTCTGTCCGAATTATATTACAAATTTGCGGCGGTAAACGAAGACCTAAACGACGAAAAAACAGCGGTTGAATATTACAAAAAATGTATAACACTTGATTCAAACCCCAAAAATAATCCATGCCTTTCCGGCTCAATTTCTGCACTTGCGCTTTTATATGACGATCTCGGAAAAACAGAATCAGCAATAAAATATTATCTGGAAAGCATAAAACTGGATGAACAAACCCAAAATATTAACGGACTATACTCTTCCTGCATAAAACTTGCTGAAATATATTCTGCAAAGAATCCTGATTATGCTTTAGAATACTTTACAAAAGCCATGCACTACGCAAATACACTTGCTGAACCATTCTATATAATTTCCGCCGCAACAGCGCTGGGGGACTTTTATTTCAACAGAAAAGAAAACTCTCTTGCGCTTAAAAACTACAAAACGGCCTACAACTTTGCAAAAGACGGTATTTACAAAGAAAATGCACAAAAAATTCTCCAAAGGATAGAAGATATAAAAATGCGCGTCGGAGAAGAAAGGTTTAACGAACTTGAGAAATAAAGAATTTTACAACGACTATATGCGCACATTTTTGGAGCTAAACGCAGCTTTGAATCTTATTTCAAAAAATGACGAAAAATTTTTATGGGAAAAACATGTTGTTGACAGCCTTTCTATTGAAAAATTTTTTGAAAAATATTACCCCCTGCCTTTGCAAGAGGGCAAAATTTCAACACAAAATACGGGTATTAAAAAATCAGGTGAGGGTATAAATGTTCTAGATATCGGAACAGGCGGAGGTTTTCCTGCAGTACCGATTGCAATAACCTACCCCGACTTAAAAGTCACGGCACTTGACAGCATAAGGAAAAAAATTAATGCATTAGAAAATATCAAGCAGAAACTTAATATTATGAACTTAACTCCTGTTTGCGAAAGGGCAGAAAAACTCACGGAAAAATTCGACATAATCACCTCCCGTGCGGTTGCTTCACTTGATAAAATCTGCTTATATGCCCTGCCTTTATTGAAAAAAAACGGATATTTCATTGCTTATAAATCTAAAAAAACGCCGGAAGAAATTTTAGACGCTGACAAGGTTCTAAAAAAATATAACGCAAAGGTAATTGATATTATTGAATACCAACTACCTCTCAAGGAAAATTTCACAAGAAATTTAATTATAATAAAGATATAATTTAAAGACTTAATTCCCGTTTTTTTTTTGCAGAAATGCGCCCCATTCCAAAACAATTTATCGCATAAAGATAACCAGAATTCTTGTATTACCCGAGCGTAACCGTTTATACCAAATGCATTTTTATTTTATAAGCGACTGAACAGCCTTAAAATCATCATGTTTAGATGTTTTAAGCCATTCAAACAGTACGATTTCGCAGCAGGTAACTTTTGCACCGCATTGCCTGATCAAATCAACACCTGTTTTAAATTCATATTTGTTTCTGCTGGCGGAACAATCCTTAACAAAATAGACTTCAAATCCACGATCCAGCATATCACATATTGTCTGATAAACACAAATATGTGCTTCAATCCCGCAGATTACAATCTGTTTTCTGCCTAAAGAATTGATTTTATCCGCGAATTCAGGCGTCAACAAAGCTGAAAAACCTGTTTTTTCAGCCCAAAAAGTATCGCCCGGCAGCACGCCGGCCAATTCAGGAACCGTACATCCCAAGCCTTTCGGATACTGTTCGGTCACAATAACCGGAATATTAAGAATTTTCGCCGCCTCAGCCAATTTACACGCTTTTGCAACAGGCGAATATTTACCGGATGCCATCACCAATTTTTCCTGAATGTCAACAATTACAAGCACGCTATCATCAATATTTAACATCTGTTAATCCTTTACTGACGTTTTAAATTCTTTTATAAAATCTTCTACAATTCCAGCGAGTCCGGTCTGCGTAACTTCGTTCAAATTCAAAGAAATTTCTCTATTTTCAGGAGTATCAAGGCCTTCGTGAATAATTGATATAACAATTTTTGCAAATCCGGGATACATAATTTTAAGCCGGCTTTCGCGGTCGCCGTGTTTCAACTGAAATACGCTCTGCAATTCATCGGAATACTGTTCGATTTTTGTATGGAAAAGTTTTTCCTCGTAAGTTTTCTGCAGCCTGAAAAACACCGGCGCAATAACCTTTTCCAGCTTATTATAATAAGCATTTTGAAAAATCTTGAAATTTTTATTATGTTTTACATCGTCATCAAGCCAATCATCAAGCGTTTTAACTTTTTCTTCCAAAAAAACTGCAGTTTCATTTGTTTGACACGCTTCCGCGACCGCCGCAAACCCTTCTTTTTCCAATCTGTCAAAAGATTTGTCCGCGATTTTACATACACCGGCACGCACGATTAGCTTATCGCCAAGTATGTCCTGAATTTTATTAACAACAGCAAACGCACCTAATTTGTCAATATTCGGCAAAATAATATAAAATTTACCGCCTCTTGCAACAGATACAATATCATCACATCTGACGGATTTTTTAATTGCAGAGGACAATTTACCGGCAGAAAAACGATTTTTTGACAGCTCGTCCGGCACAAGAATAATAAACATACCATTTTGAAGCCGTCTGTCTTTTATAAATTCCGGCAGCAATTCGCGGCTGAATTTGTATTTATAAAATCCGGTTTCCTCATCCACCACACCGAGTTTGACTAGCAGCGCGAGATCTCTTGAATATCTTACTTTAAAAGAACGTCTTTTAAAACAATTAACTGTTCTAATAAGCATTTCATAAGATTCCGACTCAACCGAATAATAATCAGAAACTCCTAGATCATAAGCCGCAAGAATAAAATCCTGATCATACTCGTCAACCAAAAGAATAATCTCATACTCAGAAGATACAATTGAATTTATGAATTTTAAAGTTTTTTCTCTGTCACCGTTTTCATGTACAATTACAATAGACACGGTCGGATTTTCGAGCAGTTTTCTTGCCATTTTATAATCACAAACCGCAATACTGTCACTTTCTCTTAAAAGTACGAGTTTTGAGAGAACTTTTTCAGCCGCATCATCATTTTCAGTTATAAGCAAAATATTGTCGTCAATCATATTACACCTGCAAATGTTTCTTTATACACAGGAAACTTCCGCCTGCGCCGAATAAAATTCCCATAGCAAACATAGTTATAACAACAATATTCTGGGCAAACAAAGGTGACGGAATCATAAAAAATTGATGCATATTATTCAAACCGTTCTGCACCACATTCAAAGGGAAAAGAGCAATAACCGCACCCATAAATCCGTAAAACGCACCTTGTATAATTAAAGGAAAACGTATATACCAATTGCTTACCCCCATCAAGCGCATAATTTCTATTTCGTCTTTTCTGGATTGAATTACAAGCTGAATTGTATTGTTAATAATTGTTATAGTCAAAATTGCCATAATAATTATCACAACAACCGTAATTGAATTGACGACTTTGTTCAAAGTTTCAATTTTTTGCACCAGATCTTGGGCATAGCTCATATCTTCAACAATTGAAAGCGCCTTAACATCATTAAATACCTTGTCTATATTTTCAGGTCTGTCAACCTTAACATGCAATGTGTCAGGCAGCGGGTTTTCAATATCAGGAAGTCCCATTTCACGTTTAAGGTTAACCCATGAAACATCTTTTGAGATTACTCTGACAGCCTCAACATGCTCAAAATCCTTTATACGTTTTTTAGCTGCATTGGTATCGGTTCCCTGTTTTAAATAAACTGAAATTTCAAGGACATTCCCCAATTCATGCGCGAACGTAGAAACAGAAAGAGCCGTTCTAAAAAAGGAGCCGAAAATCGTAAGAATAGCGGCCATAGTTGTTATTATGACCAAATTTACAATACCAGTTCTTCTAACGTCATTAAACGTTTCCATTGAAATTCTGTATAAAATTCTTAATTCACACAACCAATCTTTGGGGATATGTTTTTTAACTTTTTTCTTTATTTTCATTTTTTGACTATTCATAAGTACCTGCCTGAATATCTCTGACAATTTCACCGTTGTCAAGCGTAATTACACGTTTTCTAAAATAATCGACCATAGCGTTATCGTGGGTGGAAACGATAACGGTTATGCCTCTTTGATTAATCTGATCCAAAATCTGCATAATTTCCATAGAATTTTTCGGATCAAGATTACCGGTAGGTTCATCCGCGATTAAAAGCGGCGGCCCGTTAACAATAGCACGCGCAATACCAACCCTTTGCTGTTCGCCACCAGAAAGCTCAGAGGGCCTTGCATGTTTTTTATCATACAAGCCAACTATTTTCAAAGCACCTGAAACACGTGCATTAATTTCTTTTGAACTTATACCGAGAGTTCTTATTACATAAGCGACATTATCAAATACTGTATGGCTATTCAACAATTTATAATCTTGAAAAACAATTCCCATACAGCGTCTCAAATTAGGAATTCTGTCATTTGATAGATTAGCAACATTAATACCGCCGATAGTAACAGTGCCGCTTGTCGGCTTTTCTTCACTATACAAAAGTTTCATCAAAGTAGATTTACCGGCACCGGATGCGCCTACAATAAATACAAATTCACCTGACAATATATCGAGGTTAACATTTTTCAATGCATAATGGTCATTATCATACTTTTTAGTAACTGAACGAAATTGTATCATAATTATTAATCCTTCAATTTAGCCTTAATTCTCTGTGCAAGTTTTTCTGCTGTCAAACCATAATAACACATCAATTCATTTGCTTCGCCGCTTTGTCCAAATTCATCATGAATGCCGATTCTATAAACTTTTGCCGGATAATATCCGCATAAAGCTTCACACACGGCAGACCCCAGACCACCTATTACTGAATGATTTTCAACAGTAAAGGCAAGCTTTGTTTTCTGAACGCTTGAAATAACAGTTTTGATATCCAGAGGTTTTACAACAGGAACATGCACAACCTCAATTGATATACCGTCTTTTTTCAAAATATCGGCTGCTTCCAGAACCTCAGCAAGAGTTTCTCCGTTTGTAAACACGGATGCATCTTTTCCGTATTCCAAAATTTTAGCCTTGTCAATACTAAAATTATAACTGTCGTCAAAAACATCGACCACATTGCTTCTAGCAAGCCTGATGTACATAGGGCCTATATGGGAAGCTGCATATTTAATAACCTGTGCACACTCAGTTGAATCAGCCGGGACAATAACTGTCATATGAGGAATTGAACGCATTAATGAAATATCTTCAAGCGCCTGATGACTTGCGCCGTCTTCACCAACCGTAATTCCGCCATGTGTTCCGACAATTTTCACATTAAATTCGGGGTAACAAACAGAATTTCTTATCTGATCATAAGTTCTGCCAGTTACAAACATTGCAAAACTTGAGATAAAAGGTATTTTTCCTTCAACGGCCATGCCTGCCGCAGTAGCGACCATATCCTGCTCCGCTATTCCAAAATCAAAAAATCTCTCGGGAAATTTTTTAGCAAAAATTTGAGTCTGAGTTGAGCATGACAAATCGGCATCCATGACAACAATTTTCGGATTCACTTCGCCGAGTTCAGCAAGCGCGTTTCCAAAAGCAGAACGAATTGATTTCTTGTTATTTCTGTCTAATTTCATTAATATCCCCATTCTTTTGAACCGTTCAAAGTCCGGCAGATACATTATAACATAAACAAATTACTATTTCTAATAATATTATTCATTATTTACAATTATCGTCAAGCTCAAATACGCATAGAGTGAGAATTTAGTAATTTTTCTGTTAAGATTTATTACAAAATTTCCAAAAATAAGCAATTTAATTTCTTGAGGAGTATTTAAACGGTAGAATAGAATTACAACATCATTTTAAGGAAAGGAAAAATAGAAATGTTACAAGTTCCAGCTTTACCCAATTATCAATTACAACAGCCGAATTATAATGCTGTAAAAATTGATATTCACAATCCGTCTGTAGGCACATGCCCTGTTCAACAGCCGCAATACAATCCCCAGTATACACAGGTAACAAACCCGTATTATACATACCCGCAGACACAATTATATGGTTATCCTCAGGCCGTAAACCAGCCGTATTATCAGCCTGTACAACAGCCTTATTACATGCCGCAGCAGCCAGTTCAACAACAACCGGTTCAGCAGGAGCCAATACAGCAGCCGTTTCCGCCTGTCGTAAACCAATGTCCGCCGTGCCCTCCGTGTCCGGCAGTTCCGGCGCCGCAAGTGGTAGAAATACCTCCGCAGGCACCTCAACAAGTAAATATTAATCAGGCTCCGCAGCCTGCACCGGTGGCGACTGTTCCTGCTGCAGAACCTCAACAAACACCTCAGGTAGAAGTTGTTCCGCCTGTTAATGCAGCTCCACAAGTTGATTTGAACGGTTTTATTGCCAAATTGTCAAACCCGGACTTTGAAGTTCAGGCAAATGCAATGGAAGAAATTGCCAATATGGTAAATGATGAATCACAAAAGCAAAAAGCTACCGAACTTTTAGACTCAAAAATCGTAGATGCTTTGACAAATATAATCAATACTGATTCAAGTAAACTAGCAGGCCCGACGCAGGAACAAATTGACGCAAGACAAAAATTAATGGCCGGCCAGCAAATCTCAGATCAGGAAAAAGCATTGGCAACTACAATCACTCCGATGGAACAAGCTGAAAGAAATAAAAGCTATGCAATGTTCACATCAGCAATCTTAGAAAAATTATACGCTGATGAAGTCCAAAAATTAACAGGAACAACTGTTCCTTTGACCGAATTACCGGGTGCTATGACAATCGTTGACCAATTAAAAGACAACCCGAACCCGATGGTAAGAACATCCGCAATTGAAGCTTTAAGCTATATTCAAAACCCCGAATACAAAAAAGATTTGACAACATTGTTCACAATCGCTAAGAACGATCAGGACAAAGGGGTTCAAGACGCAGCAGCGGCAGCACTTGATAAATTAAATCAAATCTAATAAAACCGAATTCCTTTCTTTAAATACACCAAAAAGTCCTCCTTAAAAAGAGGACTTTTTGATTATATTTCAGACAAATTTTTGCACAACACCACAAAAACCAATTAAGGGCATAAACTTTCCCAATCGGGCTCATCGTTGTCTTTACCTGGCTCAGGCATTTCATCACCGCTTTCCAGCATAACCGAAAGCATCAATTTAAGCTGGTGCTTATAATTTTCACGAGCCTTTTCAATTGTTTTTGCGCAAAAAACAAAGCTTGGTATCTCTTTTATCTCAATATAATGATAAGGATTCCCGTCAAAATCCAAATCCACGCCCTCAATCAGAGTCCAGTCCAAATTCAAATAATAATCCAAATCTTTATCAGCCATCTAACGACCTGTCATTTAATGGTTGATTAATCATAATGCCTTCACCGCCGATAACATCGGCTTTTTGGCCGTTAAGATAAAGGTACACCGGCAAATCCGTATTACGGTTTGCGGTTTTTATAACCTGATAAAGTCTTTTATAAAGACTATCAGTGCCGCCTCCGGTTTGAAAATCATAAGACAAATTTATAACAGCGCGGTCCGGAAGCACTCTGACAGATATAACCGATGTAGCTGCAGGAATTTCAGTGTAAACTCCCCTATCGCGTTCTGAAGGTTTCGGACCTGCTACAAGAGATTCTATGGCAAACTTCAATTTTGTTCCGTCGATTTGCGGATCATATTCACGCTTTACAGCCTTATAAACTTCTTCGCGGTTTTCATTTTGTCCTATAAAAAACACATTCACATATTCTTTTTCAACATTTTCGTCAGGTTTGGGAACTTCTTCTTCGGTTGTTCTTTCGGAAACCGTTACATCTTCAGGCGAAATCTCACCTGGATTCATCATATAAAGACCATACATCACGGCAGCTCCAATTAAGACCATGCCCAGAATAACTAAAAATAATTTTTGCTTACCATCCATAAAATACTATCCTCTATTGTCTTTTGGTACTATAACGATACCACTTGTATAAATTTTATTATCCTGAATTTTTATATTTTGTACAGTTAACTCAGCATGTTTATTTTCCAGTATATTTAAAGAAAAATCAAGTGGGTTAATATAATTTATAACATGGTCAAGTTGTTTCAAATCGACCAAAAAATTATTATTAACGAGTCTTGTATTAGTGAGGTCAATCTGGCCGCGAGAGGCTTTCAAATCTGAAGCAAGAATCAAATTTTGCGGGCGCCTTACGAACGGCAGCTTAATTTTAAGGACATAATAAAACTTATTATTTCTGATTTTAATACGAGATTCCGAAACATTAAAAACCCCGAGACTGCTGCCAAGCATGTTCAAATCGTCAATAAGTTTATTATATCCGGAGCTTTGCATAGTTGCATTAAGATTATCCTCTGTCAACACAGCGGAAAACGCAATCGGAATATTTTCCATAACAACAGGATTTTTAATATCCGCAATTGAAATATAATTAAAATCACACAGAGTTGCGAACTCAAAGGAATCAAAATGAACGCCTTCCAGAATAAGATTTGTTCCGTCGAACGTAAATGATCGGAAGATGCCTTTTTTTAAATCTTTTACGCTGTAGGAAGACACATGGATATTAAAATCACCCTCAAGAATTTTTTTCAATTCTTTTTTGATATAAGAGGCGATTAATCTTTCAGCCAAAAGATTAGAGCCTGATGCGGAGCTCATAAATCTTGAAGCGCCCGAGCTTAGATTATAAGGTTCCGTGCACATCATGCTGACCCCATTTGATGCAAAAGCAGGAGTTACAAGCATTACAGCCATAATGAAAACAAACAAAAATCTTTTCATGCAAATACCTTTTTGACTTTTATTTTATCACCGTCGACAAACGCAACGGCATCCACGCTATTATTATAAACCAAAAGCACAAAAATGCCGTCAAAATCATATTTATTTTCCAAAAATTGCCCCTGAAGGACCTTTTTATGTTCAAAATCACTTACTGGTATTTTCTGCAAAGCCAGCACATTCAAAGGATTAATCAAATTTTGCCGTACACTTTGAACAGACGATAAATTATCAAGCTTAAGCGAATTTTCGACCAAAAAAAATCCGGCCTCAGTTCTTAAAAGTTCCGAAAGATACCCGCCGCAATTAAGAATTCTACCCAAATCATAGGCAATTGATCTTATATAAGTACCTTTTGAACATGCGATAAGAATTTTTGCCTGTTGAAGATTTTCATCAAAATCCAGCAGCGAAATTTTATGAATAACGACTTTTCTTGGCGCAATCTCGACGGATTGACCGGAGCGGGCGTAATCATAAAGTTTTTTGCCGTTCAGTTTTATAGCCGAATAAACAGGCGGCGTCTGCATAATTTCACCTTCAAAATTTTTCAGCGCGCATAGTACCTCCTTTTGCGAAACCCTGCTGTCAAATTTTTCAATGACTTTGCCGTCAACGTCATAAGTATCAGTATTAGCACCAAATTGAACGGTTGCGGTATATTCTTTATCATCCGGCAAAAATTCAATTAATCTTGTAGCTTTTCCGACACAAACAGGCAAAACACCTTCCGCAAAAGGATCAAGAGTACCGGCATGACCGATTTGTTTAATTTTAGTTACACGCCTAATCTTTGCGACCACATCATGAGAGGTAATTCCTTTAGGTTTATACACATTCAAAAATCCAAACAAAGTATTCCCGCTGTTTTGTGTTATTGAAGCAGAAGCATTAACTATTTTTTGCTCAGAATCGCTCATAATAGTATTTACAATTCCCCTCTGGAAATCTTGTCAATAATTTCTGTAACTTTTGAACCTTTTTCAAAAGAATCACTGTAAACAAATTTCAGTTCCGGCGTAAGCCTTAATCTGATACGTTTACCGACTTCATATCTTATTTTTGGAGTACTTTTTTCAATAATTTCTTTTGATTTTTCAACCTGCTCGGGCGAACCCAAAACGCTGTAAATAACCTTTGCAAACGAATTGTCATGAGAAACCTCGACATCCACGACAGAAACAACTCCTGAAAGACCTCTGATTTCTTTACGCAAAATATCCGAAATATCCCTCATAAGTTCTTTTCTGACTCGTTCATTTCTTAATGTCATAACTTTCTCCTTTTAAAAAATATTATAACATAAAATAATAAAATTTGCCGCAAAAGTACATGCAAGCACCTGTGCGGATTTTAGGAGTTATCTGCACAAAGTTTACGCAGAAACCTCACCCTGTTTAACATTCTTGCATTATTTGTGTAAAAATGTTATAATATCAAAACAATAAATGCGGAGGAGAAAAATATGAACATAATGCAGATGATGAAACAGGCACAAAGTTTACAAAAAAAATTAAAAGAAACGCAGGACGAACTTGCAAAAACTGAAGTAACAGGCGAAGCAGCAGGCGGAGCCGTTGTAGTTACCTGTGACGGACAAGGCAGATTTAAATCAATCAAATTAAAACCCGAAGCTCTTGATCCTGACAATCCGGAATCAGTTGATCCTGAAGTGGTTGAAATGATTGAAGACATCGTAACAACCGCAATTTTGCAGGCAAGCATGAGAGCTACCGATTTAATGGAAAGTAAAATGAAATCCGTAACAGGCGGACTTAATATTCCGGGACTGTTCTAATGATTTACCCGAAATCCATTGCAGCTTTAATAGAACATTTTCAAAAATTTCCGTCAATCGGGCCGAAATCAGCTCAGAGGATGGCGTTTTATCTTTTGAGAATGCCCATTTCTGAGGTGGAAAAATTTGCACGCGCAATGATTGACGCAAAACAAAATACAAAAACTTGCGAAATCTGCTTTAATATATCATCAGAAAGCCCTTGCGAAATTTGCACCTCAGCCTCACGTGACAAAACGACTATTTGTGTTGTTGCCGAGACCAAAGACTTAATTGCAATCGAAAAAACAAACGAATACAAAGGACTTTACCACGTTTTGCAGGGGCTAATATCGCCTATGGACGGAATCGGCGCGGACGATATCAGAATCAAAGAGCTATTAAGCCGGCTGACAGACGACAAAATTCAGGAAATTATTCTTGCGCTTCCACCGTCAGTGGAAGGCGAGGCAACAAGTCTTTACCTGACAAAATTAATAAAACCATTCGGGATAAAAATTACCAGAATAGCCTTCGGTCTTCCTGTCGGAGCGGATTTGGAATATGCCGATGAAATTACACTTGCCAGAGCAATTGAAGGCCGGCATGAATTGTAATTACAATACTTCCATCGGTTCAACAATAAATTCAATAATACAAGTTTTTCTGTCAGCAAAAGCTTTTTCTAATGCAGGCAGGATTTCACTGCGGTTATTGACGCGATACCCTTTAATACCGTAACTTTCAGCGATTTTCATAAAATCAGGATTAGAAATTTTAGTTTCAAAATACCTGCCGCCGCATTGTTTTTCCTGCAATTGACGAACCATGCCCAGATAGCCGTTGTTAAGTATCAATATTTTTACGGGCAAATCGTAATCCCTGCAGGTTGCAAGCTCCTGAATATTCATCTGAAAAGAGCCGTCGCCTGCAATGCATACGACAGGTTTTGACATGTCATAAATACTTGCTCCGACAGCCGCAGGGAACCCAAATCCCATAGTTCCTGAGCCTCCAGATGTCAAAAATTTTCCCGGCTTAGAAAAATGCATATTCTGTGCAGCCCAGAGCTGGTGCTGCCCGACTTCCGTTGTGATGACATAATCTTTTCCTCTGATAAAATTGTCCAATTCTCGCATAACCTCAAAAGACTGCAGCATGTTGTTTTTGGCTTCACGTTTAATATTCAAAGCACGGAATTTTTCCGTATCACCCCATCCGGCTGAAACCGAAATGCCGCCTTTTTCAAGCGTCTTAATCATTTCAGACAAAACAATTTTGGCATCGCCCGTAATAAAGTCGTGAGCCTTGATTACGCGCGAAATTTCCCGCTCATTTATGTCAAGCTGAATAAATTTTTTCTCTAAATCTTCTTTTTCAAAACAACAGGTAATTCTGTCATTAAATCTTGCGCCGATTGAAAAAATTAAATCACTTTCTTTAACAATGGCATTTGCAGCTCTGTCGCCGAAAATTCCAATCATGCCAAAGTAATTTTCATCATCTGAAGGGTAAACACCAATCCCCATCATGGTTGTAACGACAGGGAAATTCAAGATTTTGTTAAGCGCTCTGACCTCTTTATAAGCATCTTTAGCCCCGCCGCCGGTCACGATTACGGGTCGTTTTACCTCGGTTAACTCTTTTAAAATATTCGTTACATCCGGAATTACATCAGACATTTTTGCTCCAGTAACTCTGCCCGTAACTTCGACGTATTCATAGAGAATATTTTTTGCTAAATCAACAACCACAGGGCCTTTTTTACCTGACATTGCTGTATTAAATGCGTCATAAAGCGTTTCTTCAAGTTCTTTGACCGATTTGACCTGATAAACTTTTTTAGTGCAGGAACGTGTAATATCGCAGATATCGGCCTCCTGAAAAGCGTCTTTGCCGATTAAATCCGCCGTAACCTGACCTGTCAAAACCACGAGCGGTGCCCCGTCGAGATAGGCATTTACAATTCCTGACACAGTATTTGTTGCACCGGGACCAGATGTTACAAGTACCACACCGGCTTTACCGCTTACTCTTGCATAGCCCTCTGCAGCATGCACTGCTGCCTGTTCGTGACGGACAAGAATATGCTGTATAACATTTTGCTTATAAAGTTCATCGTATATTTTCAAAACTATACCGCCCGGATAGCCGAAAATCTTTTCAACCCCGAGAGTTTGCAAAGTTTTAACTATAATTTCGGCACCTGAGAGTGTTTTTGTTTTTACAATATTATCCATAATCAAATTTTAGCACAAAAAAGCCTGCACGCGGCAGGCTTTTTTTATTAGTCATTGATTAATTCATTCCAAAGTTGTTTTTTATGTTCGATTTTCTTTTGAGCAGCTTCACGTTTTTTTTGTTGTTCAGCCTGCTGTCTTTCGCGTTCAAGTTTTGCAGCTTCGAGTTTTTTTTGTCTTTCAAGTCTTTCTGCTTCCTGCTGTTTCTGATAAGCGTCTTGTTTTTGCTGCATTTCAGCTTCTTTTTGATTTATTTTGTCAGTTGTCTGCTGCGCCCAATCACCTAAAGGACCTGCAAAAGCGCCTGTTGCTGCAAACATAATAACAAATGATGCAATCAATGTTTTTTTCATAAATTTCTCCTTTATTCTTCAAGCAGTATTCGCAACTGCTCTTTCTTTTCCTCTAAACGTTTCTGGTTAGCTTCATAAATTTCCTGACGTTTTTTTTGTTCCTCCAAAATTTTTTGTTCGCGCTCAGCTTTTTTCTGTTCATATTTACGCTGCTGCGCCTCATTTTTAGCCTGAATATTGTCAATTTTGGTATTTACATCGTCATTAAATTTCCAGAGCCTGTCAAAAAAAGAAGTTATAGGGTTGCCAGCTGCAAACGCAGGCATAGCAAATATTATAACCGCCATTAAAACTACCAGATTTTTTTTCATAAACCAACCTTTCTTATTAAAATTATAACAATATTTTTAGTATTTTGCAATAATTTCGTCAATACCTTTTTTAGCAATTTGAAAAATTTGTAACATTTTATCATACTCATAAGGTTCACCTTCAGCAGTAGTCTGAAATTCAATAATTTTGCCGCTTTTTGTCAAAACGACATTTGAATCTACCTGAGCGTGAGAATCTTCTGCATAATTCAAATCAAGTCTTACGTCTCCCTCGATAATTCCTGCCGAAATAGCCGCAACAGGCTCAATTATCGGATTTTCATTCAATGTACCGTCCATGAGAAGCTTTTCAACAGCGTCTTTTAGCGCCAGGAAACCTCCGCAAATACTTGCGGTGCGTGTTCCTCCGTCAGCCTGAATTACATCTGCGTCGATAGTTATTGTCAAATCCGGCATTTTAGTTAAATCAACAGAAGCTCTGAGGCTTCTGCCGATAAGCCGCTGGATTTCCTGAGTACGGCCGGAAATTTTTGTACGTTCTCTCTGACAGCGCGTATTTGTAGATGACGGCAAAAGGGAATATTCCGCCGTAACCCAGCCTCTGGGGTCATCTTTTTCCATCCATTTGGGTTTTGCCCGGTCAACCGATGCTGTCACAATTACTTTTGTATCGCCGAATTCAGCAAGAATTGAACCTGGTGCGTGTTTTGTGTATCCGTGTGTAAATTTGATTTCACGGGTTTCGTTGTTTTTTCTGTTTTCTCTCATATATTTATCCTCTCATAATCCCACATATAAATTTGTCCGCAATATCTGCATACAGCACAATCGTTCATAAAACGTAAATCTGGAACAAATGTGTAACCATCAACAGTAATTTCAATCTCGTTTTTTGCGTTATAACGCTGTTCAAAATGTTTGCCGCCCTTATAATCAGGCGCAAACATTAATTCAAATTTATCAACTGATTTACAATTTTTACATATAAACATTATTATTTTTTTTCGGATTTTTTACATGATAAATTTTTGTACCACAAAGTCCAGCAAACACATCTCATAGGAAGCGTCAGCCCCGCAGCCGTAAACAACACACCAGATGCAAGAATTTCTTTTGCCACAGTCAAAGGTGTTATTGTCTGAAGTCTGAAATATTCAAGCATACGATTAATTTCACTCAAAGGGAGAGTTGATGCCCAATTCTCAAAAATTCCTCTTAAAAAATCACCCAGCCGTATTACATCTATTAATGCAGCAGCTCCCAAATTTATCAGATAATGCGAAATCAAAGTCAAAATTGCCATAATCATAAATGTTCTGGCAAAATTCCCTTTTATCAGATTAAAACTGCGTTTAAAACATCCGGTAACACCAGCTTCAGCTTCAAACGTAAATATCTGAAACACAAGTATAAAATAAATAAAAAAGATTAATCCCAAAACCCAGAACAAAGGGTTAATTGCGATTAACGACAAAATACTTATTATAAGAAGCAAAATAATAAAACTTCCCATACGTGTTGTCACAACCTGATTATGTGCTTTAAAGTCATACAGCCTTCCGGTTGTTATGACAGCCTCCGTCATAGAATTCAACGCAACATATGCCACCAGAAAATCCCAAAACGCTTTTAAAAATACTGCAAATCCCGGCAAAGTTAAAAGCACAAGACATAAAGTCACAGTCGTAAAATTATTCAAAAATTCATGTTCCTCCGTTAGATAAGGAAGCGACGCCGTAAACCAGCCCGACAAACCAAAAATCAACAGAATTCCGATTATCTGTCCGAAAACAGGAAAAAGCATGTACTGCGTAAATTTTAAAAAATTCGTAAAATAAATCTTCAACCCCTCGCCCAAAACATACCAAATACTATCTTTTGTTTTAAATTTCGCCATATTTTCTCCTTTGATGTATAATAATTTTATTACAAATAAGTTTAAAAAAACAATGATAGATTACAAAGAATTAATAAAAAGTTTTACAGAAGAAGATTATAAATTCCACAGAGTAAATTTGCATATCCACACAACCTATTCAGACGGTGCCGGTGACTTTGCGTCACTTGTACGGCAGGCTGACGGATATAAGGCGATTGCTATTTCCGATCATAACACAATTGAAGGATATCTTGAAAATCCTATTCCCGATAACGTTATCCCCTCTGTTGAATTTGATGTGTGGTGCGGGTATGTGTTTATGCATCTTCTGGCGTACGGAATCGACGTGAATTCGGATGAATTGAAACCTTTTCTCGCTAAATCAAAAAAAGAAACAGAGCTTGATATAATTCGCATTTTTGCAAAACGCGACATCAAAAAACTTATTGAAGCAATTCACGCATCCGGCGGGATTGCCGTCATTGCACACCCGGCATGCTGCTGGGCGCTCAGCCTCGACAGTTTTTTTAAAAAATTAAAATCGCTCGGACTTGACGGTGCGGAAGTTTTTTACCCCTATGAACGCCACAGAGGCATAATTAAATTCCATACGGTAGCCGCTGTTAAAAAAGCCGCCGAAAAATACGATCTTATAATGACCGGCGGAACTGACCTTCACGGCGAAATTTTATAAAAAGCCAATACTTATAGTCACTTTTCCACTTTATCAAGTTTCATAATCTTAGCCGAACGCATAAGTTTTGCTTTTTCTTCCAAACGTTTTTGATTATATCCGTACCCGGCATATATCAATAACCCAATCAACAACCACAACGGGAAATACAATGATGATGTAGTTAAAAATTTCATTGAATAAACCATCAACCCGCCGCACGTAATTATTCCAAGTATAGGAAATAACGGAGAAAAAGGCACCTTAAAGGGTCTCAGACGATCAGGATCCGTTTTCCTTAAAATCAATACGGCAATACAAATTATGATAAATGACGTAAATGTTCCGAAGTTACACAATTCAGCTGATATACTCAAATCCATAAACAAAGCACAAATTATAACAACAATTCCGGAAATCCACGTCAAAACATGCGGAGTTCTGTATTTTCTGTGGATTAATCTCAATGATTTAGGCAAAAATCTGTCCCTGCTCATAGCGTAAAGAATTCTTGTAGTACCCAATTGATAAATCAAAAGAACAGATGTCAAAGCACACAACGCCCCGACGGATAAAAGCCCTGCGAACCAGTCTTTGCCAATCATTCGCATAGCATGGGCAATCGGCGCCTGAGTATCAATATGATGCAAGGGTACTGTTCCCGTTAAAACCAAAGCCACAAGAACATACAAAACCGTACACAATATCAATGTGCCCAAAATCGCAATAGGCAAATCTCTCTGCGGATTCTCTGTTTCTTCTGCCGTTGTTGATATTGCATCAAAACCTATATACGCAAAGAAAATTAAAAACGCCCCCATAAATACGCCCTCAAACCCGTTCGGAGCAAAGGGGACCCAGTTTTCAGGCTTTACATAAAACGACCCGACAACAATAAACGAAATAATCATAAACATGTTTATCCCGACCATAATACTTGCCACACGTGTGGATTCTTTAACCCCTCTTATCAAAAGCAAGGTCAAAACAAGCACTATAAACATTGCCGGAAGATTTATTGCAACAGGAATTTTATCAAATATAAACGGCATTTGACTATGCGGATCAAGCCCGTATTTATCACAAAATGCAAACATATACCTGTAATCATTTCTGAGCCACAAAGGAAAATTTGTCACAAAATGCGGCAAAATATGCTTAAATCCTTTCAAAAATTGAGCGAGATAACCAGTCCAGGCACACGCAACCGTAATATTTCCGATAGCATATTCGAGCATCAAAATCCAGCCGACCATCCACGCCATAAATTCGCCCATAGTTGCATAAGTATAAGTATAAGCACTTCCCGCAACAGGAATCATAGCAGCAATCTCGGAATAACACAATGCCGAAAACACACACGCGATCGCCGCAAGAACCATTGAAATTATAATCGCAGGACCGGCACCGACACCTTCTGGACCGCCTTGTATAGCGCTTCCGATTATCGTAAAAATTCCTGTTCCGACAACCGCTCCGATACCGATTACAATAAGATCAAAAACATTCAAAGTCTTTTTCAGCTCTGATTTTTTGCTTACCGCAATTAATTCATCGGGGCTTTTTTTGATTAACATATTTGATAATATAGTTTTAAATGCCATCTATTTAAGTAATTCCTGTTTTTTACTGTGAACTTTTTCATTGTGGATTTTGTTTTCATTAAGCCTGTTTTTAACAAAACCGTACAAAAGATAAATCATTGCGCCGACACCGAGCCATACAGGGAATAAAATTGCAGATCCTGAAGGCTGCATGGATTTATATACCATCAATCCGCCGCATGTAATTATGCCGAGTGCAGGCACAACAGGCGAAAACGGAACCTTAAACGGTCGTGGACGGTCAGGATCTGTTTTTCGCAAAATCAATACCGCAACGCAAACTATAATAAACGAAGTAAATGTGCCGTAATTACAAAGTTCCGCCGCAACATCAAGGTTAAGCGTCAAAATTCCTACAACAGCCAAAAGCCCGACAGTCCATGTCAAAAGCGCCGGAGTTTTAAATTTTGGATGAATTTTTTGAAATCTTTTTGATATAAAATGATCTCTGCTCATTGCAAATAAAATTCTTGTAGCGGCCATTTCAAGGACAAGCAATACCGACGTTAATCCTGCAAGCGAGCCAATAGAAATCAAACCGGCAGCCCAATTTTGGTGCGCAATTGTCATCATGCAATAAGCCATCGGAGCCTTCAAAAATCCTGAAGGAACCGCACCTGACGTATCCTGCATACCAGTCAATACAAGTGCAACAAGCACATACACAACAGTTGTAACGAGCAATGAGCCGATAATACCTATCGGCAAATCTTTTTGCGGATTTTTACATTCCTCAGCCGCCGTTGCAAGCGCATCAAAACCTATATATGCAAAGAAAATCAAAAACGCACCGGCAAAAATTCCCTCTGCACCGTTCGGCGCAAAAGGCGTCCAATTTTCAGGCCTTACATAAAACGCGCCCGCAACTACAAACAAAGCAATTACCGCCAATTTTATAAATACCATAAGCCCGGCCATTTTAGCGGAATCTTTCGTGCCTTTGACAAGTATTGCCGTAATTAATAAAACTATTAAAATAGCCGGAAGATTTATACAAATCGGAACACCAAATAATCTCGGCACAAAAACATCCGGATTTGTCGAAACAATTTTAGCAGCAGTGAAAGGGTCATTTACAAGCCAAACAGGCGGATTTGAAAGCCAGGCCGGCAAGAATTTTTCAAACCCATTCAAAAACTGCACCAAATGATTGCTCCAAGCACACGCAACCGCAATAAAACCGATTGCATACTCAAGCATCAAAACCCAGCCTACCATCCACGCCGCAAATTCACCAAGCGTCGCGAATGTGTATGTATAAGCGCCCCCCGCAACCGGTATCATTGTGGCAAATTCCGAATAACAAAGCGCCGAAAATATGCACGCTACAGCAGCAATTACCATCGATACCATCAAAGCAGGGCCGGCGCCTATTGATGAATCTCCGCCGGCTGCCGCAATCCCGACAACGGCAAAAATTCCCGAGCCGATAATAGCACCAACTCCAAGAATTATTAAATCCCAGACGCCCAAAGTTTTTTCAAGTCCGCCTTCGCCTGCATCTGCAAGCATTTCATCAGGGTTTTTAATTCTCGTAATTGTTTTCAAAAAATTGCGGGTTAAAGTCGCACGACTGTATTTTTCTGCCATCTGTATTCCTTTTATTTACAAAGAGGAAAACCCATTTGTTCTCTTTGTTCTACGTACAATTTAGCAACAGCTGACGCCATTGTTCTGACTCTGTTTATAAAGTTAATTCTTTCATCCTTGCTGATTACACCTCTTGCATCCAGCAAGTTGAATGTATGAGAGCATTTTAAAACATAATCATAAGCTGGCAAAACAAGCTTTGCACCAATACAATTATCAACCTCTTTTTGATATAAATCAAACATTTTGAATAAAGCATCCGCATCTGAAACTTCAAAATTATATTTTGACTGTTCAATTTCATTTTGGAGGTAAATATCACCGTATTTAAGCTTATCATTCCACATGATATCATAAACCGATTCTTTATTTTGCAAATACATAGCGATCCGCTCAAGACCGTAAGTCAATTCCAGCGCAACAGGCTTCACCTCTAACCCGCCTACCTGCTGAAAATACGTAAACTGCGTAATTTCCATACCATCAAGCCAAACTTCCCAGCCCACGCCTGCGGCACCAAGTGTCGGAGATTCCCAGTTATCTTCAACAAAACGTACGTCATGTTCTTTCAAATCAATTCCCATGGCCTCAAGGCTTTTCAAATAAAGTTCCTGAGCATCGTCTGGCGACGGTTTTAAAATAACCTGAAACTGAAAATAATGCCCGAGCCGGTTAGGGTTTTCACCGTATCTGGCGTCTGTAGGACGTCTGCAGGGTTCAATCATGGCTGTATTAAAAGGTTCAGGACCGAGTGCTCTTAAAAAAGTAGCCGGATTCATTGTTGACGCACCTTTTTCTATGTCATAAGGCTGCTGGATTATACAACCTCTGTCTGCCCAAAATTTCTGCAAATTAAATACAAGTTCCTGAAAATTTAATGCCATAACCGCACCTTTATTGTAAAAAATACACTCGTTCGTTTATAATACGACGGACATAGTAAAATTGCAAATAAATTGTTAAAAATATTAAATAATTTAAAAAAAATAACAAAAAAGCGCAATTTTTTTTATTTTCATGTTATTAAACCGATATGATAATTCAAGCAATACAAAATTACACAACAAACAACAGATACAACCCTAATTTCAGCGGTATGACAAAAAAAATGAAACACCGCATGTATATAGACGGAAAAAAAGATATTTTAGAAATAATGAACAAACGCGATCCGTCTCAGACAAGTTATGTAGGCCAAATACCTCCCGGAATATTTTACCGGCTGCCGGAGGAAAACCGTGAAGCCGCCATACGTGAAATAATGAAGTCCTTTGACACAGCAGCAGTGGAAATCCGCGCATTCAAACCGGGTGTTGAAAATTCTGACAGTGAATTCAGGAACAGACGTCCCGACTCCACAGTGGAAAATCTTAAAAAGGTTTTTGAAAAATACAATTTGATAGAACCGGATAAAGAGTTTGATCTAAAATTTTTAGGCAGAGGGGACTATGGCAGCGCGTTTAAAATTGAAGGGGTGCATGATTATGTAACGAATGATGATTACATAATAAAAGTATTCACTGTAGCTGATAAAGGGCGTGAATGGCATAGATACAAAAGTCACGGCAATTACGCAGAAATAAATACCGCCGAATATTGGATGGAAAACATTGGAGTAAATACTCAGCGCGGCAAATTTTATTTTGGGAATATTGAAGCGGGATATCTCGTAGACAATTTTATCGACAACAATTTACCCCAGCCCGAAAGAGTTGTTGACGAATACAAATGGGGGGCTAAATTAACCGACGAAGAACTTGCAATGCCAAATGGCCACAACAAAATCAACAATTACAGCTATGATTGGGGCGGAGTAAGAGTAGTTAACCGGGTTAAAAATACAAATCGCACTGCAAGATATGTACTGCACCAGATAAAAATTACCGAAAAACCTTATCGTGAAGCGCTGTGGTGGAAAATATACCATTCAAAAGGACTTGATGAAACAGGTAAAAAAGCCGGTCTTGCGCTTTCCGTAAAACACTTATCTGATAACAAACCGCTTATTGAGCAATGTTTCAGCGAAAATATTCCGCTTGTGGATGCTGCGCTTGCCTATGCACTCAAATATATGCCTTATAAAGATGCCAGAAAACTGTTTGACAGACTTATGCAGCGCAACAACCCCGTCACACAAACTATTTTAATGAATGAAATTCCTCTGCTTGCAAAAGACAGAAGAAAAGCTGAAATATTCGACGATCTTGACGTGCCGAAAGACGAAATCAATCCTAAAAAAATCGAAATGTTCTATAATGCAGCGGAAAAACATGCGCTGCCTGAAGTTCGGGAACACCTTGCAAGCTATATTCACCTTTTGCCGGAAGATAAAATTCTGAAAAAATTCAATAAACTTATAGAGCTTGACGATGAACGAATTTATGAAAGACTTTTGCACAAAATGCGTGTTGTAAATGAAGATCAATACCCGCTTGATTTGAAATTCAAAATGCTGGATAAGCTTGAAAAAAACATTAAGGACGATTTTATTCTGCAAGACGTCAAAAAGACAAGAGTTTTCCTTATACGAAGGAATTTAGATGACACGGATTAAATATTTTGAAGCAGTTATATCGTTAAGTTTTTTTAACGCAGGTAAGGCTTTCCGCCAAACAGAAAAGAACCACATTCTTTGCGTGTTTTTGTAAAATAGCATTCATTACTTATCGTCTTTTTCATGCTAAAATAATTCCGGAGGCAAAATTATGGCAGACAAGATAATAATATTTTCCGGAAAACAGTATTCGGGAAAAGACACAGCCGCAAAGATTATGCTTGAAGCAATGCCGTATTTCAAACGCTGCGCAATGGGTGATATAATAAAATTAACCTATGGCAGAGAAAAGGGCTTAACTTACGAAGAAATCGAAAAAAACAAAGCCGAATACCGGCAGGATTTAATAAATTTAGGCAACTGGGGACGCGCTCAGGACCCTGATTATTGGCTGAAAAAAATTCTTGAACAACCCGGAAATATAATTGTAACAGATGTACGTGTGCCGCATGAATATGAAGTTTTCAAATCAGCCGGCGCAATCGCAATCCGTGTGGAAGCGTCACGCGAAACTCGCCTGGCACGAGGCAATCTCATAGGTGAAAATGATATTACCGAAACAGGTCTGGATAATATAAATGATTGGAATTACATAATAGACAACAATTCCGATTACGCAGCGCTTGAAACTCAAGTTAATAAAATTATTGAGGAAATTGAATAGTGGCAAGCGATTACAAAAAACTTTTAAATAAAAAAAAGAAAAAACACTGCGACACAAAAACTATGGGCGTCAACATTGATAAAAACGAATACTACGAAATTGTACTGTCAAATTCCGCTCACCCAGAAAAAATTAAGCGGACTTTTTAACTTTTCTTAATCCTCTACTTGAATTTAATTTTCCTTTAATATATTATCAATATACGAACGTGCGCCGAATAATTTTTATGTGGAAAAAATTATTTGAATTAAGGAATTTATTATTAGTACTAATTATAACAAAGGAAAACAACGATGAACCCTATTATTGAAGAATTGGAAAAACCATATTTGGAAAAAGAATTACCGGAAATGAATCCGGGCGATACCGTAAAAGTTTTCGTAAGAATTATCGAAGGAAACAAAGAAAGAACTCAGGCTTTTGAAGGAACAATCATCAAAGAGCACGGATCAGGTATCAACAAAACAATTACAGTCAGAAAAGTATTTCAAGGCGTAGGCGTTGAAAGAGTATTTCTGGTACACTCACCGCGAATCGAAAAAATCAATGTTTTAAGACGTGGTGATGTCAGACGTTCAAAACTGTACTATTTAAGAGAACGTTCAGGCAAAGCAACTCGTATTAAGGAAAAAATTGAAAAAAGATAAACTTCATATTCACTGGTATCCCGGACATATTGCAAAAGCCGAACGTAAGTTAAAAGAACAGCTTGCGCTTGTGGATGCCGTAATTGAGGTAATTGATGCGAGATTGCCGTTTTCGAGCGGTTATGATAATATTGCGGGGCTGTTAGGCGACAAGCCCCGCTTAATTTTGCTTAACAAATCTGATTTAGCTGATAAAACGGGTCTGAATTACTGGATAAAACGGATTGAAGAGGAAACCGGCTTTCCGGTAATACCAACAGATGCCAAAAATTCCAAAGATTTGTCAGTAATTGTTAAAAAAGCGGTCGAACTTGCGGAACCGAGAATTCAGACTTTGATGAAAAAAGGATTGCTGCGACGCCCTGCACGGGTTATGGTGGTCGGGATGCCGAATGTCGGAAAATCAAGTATAATTAATAAATTAACCCGTTCGTCCAAAACCAAAACCGGTGCAAAAGCTGGCGTAACCCGCCAGCAGCAGTGGGTCCGGATTAATCCGCAGCTTGATTTACTTGATACTCCGGGAATTATCGCGATGAAACAGGAAAATCAAAAAGTTGCACAAAAACTTGCGTTTGTAAATTCGGTTTCCGAAAACGCTTATTCCAACGAGCTTGCGGCGGAAGCGCTTCTGGAGCTTTTGAGAGAAAAATATCCTGACGCGGTTAAAAATTACTACCAAATTGATGTCATTTCGCTTGAAAATATTGCGCTGTCGCGTAATTGGATTATTACAGGCGGCAAACCTGATATTGAGCGTACAAGTGTTTATGTTTTAAGAGATTTTAGGGAAGGCAAAATAGGAAAGTTTATTTTAGACGATGTTGGTGAAGAGTGAAAAAATTAAAAAATACACTGATAAAGAGCGGATGGAAAACCGCACTGCGGAAGAAAAAGAGGTAATTAACCGACAGGTTAGCCGCCGGCTTAATACGGAATTGACTGTAGATTCCCCGATAATTAAGCTTTTTGCCTTTGATATGCAGGATGACAGAACAGTAATCGGTACAGACGAAGCGGGCAGAGGTCCTGCAGCAGGCGGAGTTTTTGCAAGCGCCGTGTGCTTCAGGGAAAAAAGCCGCAAGTTAATCGAAGAGTTAATGGTTTTGAATGACAGCAAACAGCTTACTAAGAAAAAGCGCGAAAGCATCTATGACGTTATTTTGAATAACACAATTAATGCAACTGCGTGCGTTGAGGTGGACGAAATTGAAGAAATTAACATCCTGAATGCGTCTTTAAAAGCGATGAAAACCGCCTGCGACGAGGTTTACGCAAGACTTCACGGCGAATTCGAAATCCCGCGTCACAAACTTATTGTTTTTGTCGACGGAAACAGATACATAAAATATTTGAATTATTCCCAAAAATTTATAATCAAAGGCGACGCACAATCCGCCTCAATTGCTGCCGCAAGCGTGCTTGCAAAGGTTACGCGCGACCGATATATGGAAAAGCTTGACGCTGAATTTCCCGAGTACGGCTGGGCGCACAATGCAGGCTACCTCACAAAAGACCATCTCGATGCAATCGACAGGTACGGGCTTTGCAAATACCACAGAAAATCCTTCCTCAATAAGCATTTTGCAAAAGAAGAACAATTAAAATTGTTTTAAATGTAGTGCTAGAAATCCAACCTGCAGTTGGATTTCTTATAGTTATTCTCAATATATACTTGCGTTTTGCTGAAAAATTTGTTAAAATATATATAAAGAGGTTTAACATGAAATTTGACGTAATATTACATAAAGAAGATAACGGGTATTGGGCGGAAGTGCCTGCTTTGAAAGGCTGTTTTACACAAGGCAGCACAATTGACGAGGTCAAAGAAAACGTAAAAGAAGCTATTACTGCGTGGCTTTCGGTGGATTTGCCTAATACCGGTGATGAGATAATATCTGTTGCATTATGAAAAATATATCCGGCAAAAAACTTTGTAAATTATTGGAAGAAAACGGCTGGACTCTGGTTAGAATTTCCGGTTCTCATCATGTCTATACAAAAGAGGGTAACGATGCAAGAATTGTTGTGCCTGTTCATGCAAATAAGCCGATTAAAATAGGCTTGCTTCGGGCTATTTTAAAAACTGCCGGGCTATTAGCATTATTTTTTACTATTGTTCAATAATTACGTCAAAATTATTGCCTTGACGACTTTGTAAATGTTTTCGATTTTGTCGCGGTCATCTTTGACCGAGTTTATTATTGCGTCAATTTCCGTTATCAAATCTTCAGTGGGCTTTAGATGTTCTGCCGTAAACAGTTCGTCAACCGTAATTCCGAGGCATTCCAGAATTTTTTCCATTGTCTGTGCGGTCATAAAATTTTCGCCCGTCTCTATCCCCGCAAGCGACCGCGTCGAAATTTCCGCCATTTCCGCAAGCTGCTCCTGCGTCATTCCGCGTTTTTGCCGCAATCTCTTTATCTTGTATCCCAGCTGTCTTTTTATGTCCATAATCATAGGATACCAGCTTTTTTGAAAAAGAAAAATGATAATATTCTGCATTATTTTTTGTATTAATGAAGTTTTATTTCATAAATTGTTAAGAAATATGAACCTGAAAAGCATTGTTATTTCGCGTTTTTTAAAAATTATGCAGTTTAATTTCATTTTTAATGGCAATTTTAAAAAAGTCAAATTTTTTATG
>CALUQQ010000095.1 GCA_944322955.1 Candidatus Gastranaerophilales bacterium | reverse complement strand
CTGCAAAGCTTTTACCCCCGGTTCGAATCCGGGTGTCGCCTTTTCTTATACGGGCGATTGGCACAGTTGGTAGCGCACCACATTGACGTTGTGGGGGTCACGTGTTCGAGTCACGTATCGCCCATTTGCTTATATGTTTTCTGTATAAAGGTCAATATCCTCGTCCGAAATCATTTCCGTTGCAGCGACGAGAATTTTATTATCGTCGAGTTTTAATCCGCCTATGATACCATCGGATTTAAGTTTTGCAAGGGTCTTATCGGCGTTATTGACCTGAATAACAAATTCATTAAAGAAATTTTTGTTTAAGGTTTTAATTCCTTTTGCGGCAAGTTTTTCAGAAAGTTTGTGAGCTTGTTTCGAAGATAAATATCCTGCCTGTTTGAATCCTTTTTCACCCATGACGCTTAAATATAAAGTCGCACAAAGTCCGATAAGTGCCTGATTTGAGCAGATATTGCTGGTGGCTTTTTCGCGTTTAATATGCTGTTCGCGGGTTTGGATAGTTAATGTAAAAGCTTGATTCCCGTCCGTGTCAACTGTTCTTCCGGCAAGACGTCCGGGAAGTTGACGCATGTATTTTTCTTTGCATGCCATAAATCCTGCGCTCGGCCCGCCAAAGCTTACCGGGATACCGAGTGTCTGAACGTCCCCGACCATAATATCGCATTCAAGTGGGGTAAGGATTGATAATGTCGAAACATCCGTGCAAATCACAAGCAGCGTATTGACCTGAGGCGCCTCTAAAATTTCGCCGTAAAAATCCGGTGTCTGGATTAAAACGCAGGAATAATCTTCATTGTTCTCAGGAATATTGTCAAACCATTCAACATCAACTGCGTTTGCGTGTGTATAGGTTTCAATAACTTTTTTATATTCAGGGTTCAGGGAATTTGCGACCAGCACTTTGTCAATTTTTTTGATACGGACAGCCATCAAGATAGCTTCCGCGCATGCCGTTGCAGCATCATAAACTGTTGCGTTTGCGACATCCATATTGGTCAGCCGGCACATCATTGTCTGAAATTCATACATAACCTGAAGGGTACCTTGTGAAATTTCCGGCTGATAAGGGGTATAGGCCGTATTAAATTCAAATCGCTGAGCAATTTGCGAAATGCAGGCTGGAATAAATTTGTTATAATACCCTGCTCCCAAAAAGCTTATGTAATCCGTTTTATTTTTTTTAGCAAGAGATTTGATGTATTTTTGAGTTTCCATTTCGCTTATTGCATTGGAAAGTTCAAGATTTTGCATACGTGCTTTTTCGGGAATTTGTTTGAATAAATCGCTAACATCAGCCACTCCGATTTCAGCACACATTTCTTTTATAACATCGTCATTATGTACCAAAAAATTTTTCATTATTCCAAATCTTCTTTATAATCTTCGTATTCTAAAAGGTCAGCGAATTCTGATTCATCGCCTGTTTTTTCGATTTTTACAAGCCAGCCTTTTTCGTAGCCGTCCTCGTTTAAGATCTCCGGCGAATCTGTAATTTTGTCATTAACTTCAATAATTTTTCCGCTAATTGGCATGTAAATTTCAGATGCTGCCTTAACCGATTCAATTGTTGCAAAAGTGTCGCCTTTTTTGTATTCGGAGCCGGTTTCAGGCAATTCCACAAATACAATATCTCCCAATTGTTCTATCGCATAATCAGTCAAGCCGATTAAGTAATTTCCGTTTTCTTCCAGCAAATATTCGTGGGATTTTGAACATAAAATTTTTTCAGTAATACTCATTTTAGCTCCTTGTAACTTTATTTCTTTTTTTTATAAAAGGTCGTTTTACAACTTCAGCATCATGAAGTTTTTCTCTTATCATAACCTGAACAACCGTGCCTGCGCAAATTTCTTTAATATTTTTTACATAAGCCATTGCAATATTTGCATTCAACATCGGAGAAACTCCGCCGCTTGTTATTACGCCGACCTTTTCGCCCTTGTAAAAAATTTCATATTCATGCCGCGCAATTGATTTATCCAGCATTTTTAATCCGACAAGTTTTTTAGGCATGCCGTTTTCCAATTGTTCAGTAATAACTTTTTTGCCGTTGTAATCGTCAAATTTATCTTTCGGAATTGACCATGACAAGCCTGCTTCAACAGGTGTTGTATTTTCATCCAGATCATTTCCATATAGTGGCAGTGCGGCTTCCAATCTCAAAGTGTCCCGTGCGCCCAAACCTATCGGCATTATATTAAATTCTTTTCCTGCTTCCAATAGTTTGTCCCACAGATATTCGACATATTCATTAATAACCAGGAGTTCAAATCCGTCTTCACCGGTATAGCCTGTCCTTGAAATGTACATCGGAATATTCAAAAGTTTGCCTTCAATTATTGTAAAAGATTCTTGATCGTCCGTATAACCTATTTTGTGCATCAAGTCAATGGCTTTGGGGCCTTGTACAGCAAGAAGTGATAGATTATGCGATTCATTGTCAAGGTTTATGTTATACCCGCGTTGGTTTAAGGACATCCAGTTTATATCCTCATCAACTCTTGAGGCGTTGCAGACTATCAGGTAGGTGTTTGTTTTGAGTTTATAAATAATTAAATCATCAATTAATCCGCCCTGACGGTTCGGAAGCTGGCAATAAACCGCTTTGCCGTCCGTTAACTTTGAAATATTCTGCGGGACAAGCTTATTCAAAAATTCTTCAGCATCCTGACCTACAACAAAAACTTCACCCATATGTGAAACATCAAATAAACCGACATTTTCACGGACGTTTTTGTGTTCTTCTATGATTGATTTGTATTGTACAGGCATGTTCCAGCCCGCGAAATCAACCATTTTAGCGCCAAGTTCAATATGTTTCTCGTATAAGTAAGTTTTTTTGACCATACCGTTCCCCTTAGAATTCATTGTCTGATTTTTAAGAATAATTGTCAAGCTTATTGCAAAAAATTAAAATAATTGATATAATAATTGCTAGGAGGATATTAAGATGAAAAAGAAAACTAAAATCAGAAATCTCGGGGGGGGGCGACCCTTTTAACCGCTCGTAGTGCGGGTTTCGGGGGTGCTGTTTGGGAAAAGTTATTAAGATACTATGATACTAAGGCACTAAGAAGGAACAGCCGGGTTAGAAAACCCGGCCTACAGCTTATATGTCAACCTGAGGTGCCAGAGGCACGCCAACACACTAAATATTGGTGGAGCTTCCCATGTCATGGTGATGTGTTAGCCGAAGGATCCCAAAAAGTTAATGAGAAGCTGAAACAAGTTCAGCATGACAAAAATTTTGGTAGGATTTGTAAAGTTCAGGATGCGAAATA
>CALUQQ010000094.1 GCA_944322955.1 Candidatus Gastranaerophilales bacterium | reverse complement strand
AAGACTTTCATTTTTCAATTTTATTATAAAAATAAGGAAATACCTTTTAATAAACATAAATTATCAGAATTTTACCCTGTGTGAAATATTGGTATTCTTCTGAAAAGTTTCTTTGTTTGGCCTATAGGGGTTTATACACAGTCATTTATAAATTGCAAAAACAGAAAATTTTGCTAAAAAATAAAAAAAGTCTTTACAAAAAAAAATCAGCATGTAGAATTAAAATTGTGGCGGAAATAAATAGTTAAAAACCGTTGCAGCACGGAAAAGACTTTTTTAAAAAAGCAAGTAAGTGTGAATGACAAAAGAATAAGGGGGTTTAGCTCAGCTGGTAGAGCACCTGCTTTGCACTCAGGGGGTCAGGAGTTCGAATCTCCTAACCTCCACCAATTAAATTAAAGAGCCGAAAGGCTCTTTTTTAGTTTCTTTATACTGTTAGTCAATATTTTATATAGTAAATTAAAACAATAAAATATTATGAATTTATGTAATGAATTAGAAGAAAAATATAAAAACTATGACGTAATATCCCTCGGGAACGGCTTGTATTCTGAGAATAATAAGAAAAGATACTATTATTACCATAAGATCCTTGATAATAAAAGAGCAAAAGCTACAATTATTATGATTAATCCTAGTGAAAAATTCCGAGAAAGCACAAAGAAGAACCTTGATGCTACAATAGAGAATGTGGATAAAATTTTAAAAGAGGTACCTATAAACTGTTCGGGAGAAGAATTCTTGCTTTCATCATATGAAATAATAAATTTATACCCATATATCCATCTTCCACTGAATGAAATTACAAAAAGACCTATAGATAAACTTAATGTACTCATATTAGAGTATGTCATACGTAAGGCAGAAATAATTATTCCTGCCTGGGGTATTGAAGACAAATTTAATAATGAAACAAGAGAATTATTAAATAAAATAAAGAGATTGTGTAATGGTAAAAAAATTTTTGTTATAACAAACAAATATCCATGCCACTTTGGAGTACAGTGCACCAGTCTTAGTCGAAAACCCAAATTTACAGCATATAAATTCGACTAATTTCTATACAATTGGGCTGAAAACCATACCTGCAGATTTAGCTAAATATATCTTTCGATATTCTTATATTAGGATAATTTTGTTTTAGAAAATTTTGAACATTCGGATATATTTTTTCATGATTATTTTTAATAGTACAAACTATAATATCCGCATTCAGTTCTGAGATTTTCTCTGGCGGATAAATTGTATATCCGCAAAGTTTTTGAAAATGTCGGGTCGAATCTTTGTCAATAATACCGATAATATTTTTGTTTTTTATTTTGTATTTATTGAGAAAATCTTTCAAAAACAAGCTGGCACCCCATAAAACAATTTTAGACTTTCTGTGTCTTAGTAAAAATATTTTAAATTTCATTTCCTGCAGAAATTTTATATATAATTTTATAATATTACTTAAAGTTTCAGCATTTAAAGTCCAACGCATCAATTGAAAAAGAAATTCGCTGATTTTTACAGACAATGTTGTATCTTTTTCTCTATTCATTGCATTTTTAAGCCATGTTCCGGCAAAATTCCGTTCCTTTTCCACAATTTCATTAAAATATTTTAAATCACAGCCGGCAAACGGGTTTTCTCTATTTTTAATATCTTGAAGATTTCTATAGAAAAGAGATTCAATATCAAATTTTTGAACAAGGTTTTGAAACCTGCTCTTGCCGCGTCTTTCATTAATTAGGCAGATTACCTTTTTATTAAAAATAAGAGCAAAACATATTCCGTGAAATGAGTCCGTAACAAAATACTCAGAATTTTTTATTGCTGATAAAAACTTTTCCGGTGAAATACCTGTATTTGCAAGTTTGATTATCTTTTTCTCATATTTTTGTCCGAGATAATCATAAATTTGCGTTGTTTCTTCTGTTTCATCCAGTATATAACTCACAATACCATTTTCATTTGTATTAGGTTCGGAATTTGCAATATTTTCCCAGAGTTTTCTATCTATCAAAAATACAGGATCAAGAATATTATCTGCCTCAACATTAAAATTCTTTTTGCATAATTGAATTCCGGAAACTTCCCTAACGGAAATCGCATCAAATCTTTGCAAGCATTTTTTTAAGTAATATTTATTAAAACGCCCGGATTCATCAAACTTATCTTTACCAAAACTTGCTGAAAAAGCTATGCGTTTTTTATTCAAATTTGTATAAGCAAGTGTATAAGCATTTAGTTTATTGGCAATATACTTATACCTAAAAACTTGATCAGTTCCGACTACAAAATTATCCGTGCAGTTGTTCAGCTCTGACAAGTCAGTTTCGTGATGAATTTTGTGCGTAAGTTTCAAATATTTTTGTACAAAATCTCTTGAAAAATCCTGTATTTTGTAATACGGGTTATTATTTAAAAGCGAATAATCAAACCCCTGTTCTTTAAAAAATTGCTGTATTGCATAAGCGGAAAGAACTGCACCATAGTTATGCGATGACCACCAGAAATTTGCAATGATACCATCGTATTGATGTTTAAGTGCTTGTTCCATATTGCGAATTACAGGAAGATTTTGCAAATTTTTGAAAAAGTTTTCCCTGTTATAGTGTTTTTCACACGGATACTCTAAAACGGGGTTGCCTTTTATTGCGTCCCCAATTAAATGTTTTTTTATTTTTGTTATTTTAGATGCAATTTTATTTAGAATTTCTTCGCCTTTTAAATTATTAATTATAATTAGCGAAACTCCTGTATTATTTTCTTCTTGAAAGTCATTGTCAAAGTTTTCAATTCCCCAGAAATCCCCAAGAGTGATGTCACCGGCTCTTTGAGAATTTGTATATTTACAGGTATAACAGGCATTATTTAAGAGTAAATTCTGTAAAAAACTCTTAAAATATATATTAATAGTACTATTTTCTCTAATAACAGTTCCATCTGTGAATTTGATATATAATGTTGAATGCCAGCCATATTTTTTGTCCCTAAAATTAACTGTTTCAAGTTCTTTTTCTTGAGTCAGTTCCTGCAGATATTTTTCCCATACAAGCGGAGAGGGAGCACCATGGCAGAGCAGATCTACAGTAATAAGGTTTGAATAGTCCTGTCCTAAGTATGACTTAAGCCCTGCAATCTGGCAGGGTGTTCCGGAAAAAAGGACAGTTTTTCCAATCTGTAACAATGTTTTTATTTTTTTTAAAACATCACCGATAAAACTTTGCAGGTATTTTGAAGAACGCAATTTGTATAAGTCATTCTTATCATCAATAATTATATGTTTAACAGAAGAAAAATCCTCACTAAAAGCTGCTCCGCAAACATACCCGTTATTATCCAGTATATATTCTGCAAGCAGAGAAAAAATTCCACCGGAAGAACTCTGTTTACATAATTCTTTATCCGCATATGCCGCATAACAAGATTCCGGCTGCTTATTTAATAAATTTTTATTATTTATCTGAGGGCAAACTTTTTTGCAAAGTCCGCAATTAATACATTTTTCAGTATCAATATAAGGGGTATAAAAACCTTCTTTATTTTGCTTTATACTTATAGCTTCTGCAGGGCATGCAGAATAACAAGCCATACAACCGGTACATTGTTCCTTTAGAACTTCTATCTCCATTTATTGCTCCATAAGTTCATATTTATCATCGATATTAAACAAAAATATCGAACCAAGATTGTTATCTGTCAAAAATTCATCAATTTCTACATAACATTGTTTTGCATTGTTAACAATTGTCATTATTATTTCATCTGGCTTTAAATTTTTAATGTCTTCCGGAGCATAGATTGTATAATTCCCTAATTTGCAGTTTCTGTTTTTCGGGTTTTTATCGATAATCCCTATAATATTATCATTTTTAATATTGAATCTTTTCAAAAAATCTTCAAGAAAAAGACTTGCACCCCACAATACCAGTTTAGATTGTTTTTCGTTAGATAATATTGCTTTGAGTTTGTATGAAAATGTATATTTTCCTTGAACAGATTTAAACTTTTTACTTCCTCCTAGCATTTCTCGTTCATTAGCCCACCGCTCTTTAATTTTAGTGAAATAATATCCTTTTTCATAATCCGGCATATTAGGAATTATTTTTAGTGTATTACAATATAAATCTTCCCAGTGAGAAATTTTAACAAGCTTACGTTCTTTGCTTAATCCGTGAGAAGCACTGTGCTTACGCTCAACATATTTTATAAGACATTTTTGTAAATATCCGACTTGTCGACGATACACAAACGGTAAAATTAATTGTATATTTTGGCTGGATTTCCCTTCATAAATATTTTTGTCTGGATATATTTTTACAAAATCACTCATTCTTATCATATATGAAGGATAAACCGGCATATTATAATCTTTTATCATATCATCAATAAAAGTATCTACCATTTTGGGAAGTAATTTCCTTTCTCTATACCGGAGATGTTCATAAGTTTTTTCTTTTACAACATCAGCAATAGGAAAACAGATACTGCATTCGGGATGACTTTCCAGGAAGGCTGACATTTCAGCCACAAACTCCGGCAACAAAATATCATCAGAATCAATGCCGGAGAAATATTCTCCTTGCATATATTTTAAGCCTAAATTTATTGCGGAAGCCTGTCCTTTATTCTTCTGTTTAAGATAGATGAAATGAATATCTTTTGCTTTAAATCTATCTTGATATGAAAGAATAATATCTTCTGTGGAATCCGTTGAACCATCGTTAACAAAAATATATTCCATATTTTTGTATGTTTGGGCGAGAATAGATTCTATATGCGGTTTTAGATGCTCTTCACCGTTATAGCATGGTGTGATTATTGATATTTTTTTGTTCATCAGAATTCCTTTATAATAACTCCAGTAGACAATGTTCTTTATAGTTCTTTGCTAAAAATTCTTCAATATATTTCTTGCTCTCAAGATTGTAATTTATGATTGTTATAATGATTTTATCTGGTTTTAATTTATTAATATCCTCTGGAGCAAATATTTTTAAATTTTCAATCATACTGCCTTGAACATCTTTGTTCCTGTCTACAATCCCAAGAATATTTTTGTTTTTGATTTTATGTTTTTTTAAAAATTGTTTTAAAAAATTACTTGCACCCCAGAAAATTATTTTTTCTCTTTTATTCATATATAACTTGAAATATAAAATTAATTCATCACGATTAATAATTGAACTAAGCGCCGCGGTCGGCATATTAAATAACATTTTTATGTAAAAAATAGTTTTTATTTTTTTATCTGTTATATTGTTATACCAGTTTTTTAAAGTATGGTATTTATGCCTGTAAAAATTTGTCTTTAATATAGTATAAACATTATTTTTTATTAAAATAGGTTTTGTCGCATCCAGCATTTTAAATACATCTAATTTATTCTTATCATTACCGGAACAGGTAGATGTAGTTGAAAATTTTCTGTATATATACAAACTTTCGTTAAGTAAATTTATTCTATGTGCTTTTAACCAGCAATTATAGAAAAATATATTATCTTCATAATAAATATTTTCCGGAAAATATAGTTGTTTATTTTCTAAAAAATTTCTTTTAAAAATCTTATTGCATGGAGAAACAGAAATATTAAATAAAAAGCCATAAGTTTCATCCGGCGTAAAAGTTCTATCTAAAAAAGATTCCTTAAAGACATCCAGTGTATTATATGTATATGGGATAAATTCCTGTTTATTTTCATCAAAAGTTGCAGAAGAACACATTGTTATATCAGTATCATTTTTTAGGGCTGTATTGTAAAGCTTTTCAAACATATCAGATTGAACCCAGTCATCAGAATCTACAAAGCCGATATATTCACCTTTTGCAATTTTGATGCCATAATTTCTCGCGGCTCCTTGTTTTTTGTGGTTTTGAGTTAATACAATAATTCGATTGTCTTTTTCTGCATAAAAATTTATTATCTCCAGAGAATTGTCAGTAGAACCGTCATCAACAAATATTATTTCTATATCCTGCAATGTCTGGTTAGTAAGAGTTTGAATACACTTATCCAGATATTTTTCTGTATTATAAACGGGAATAATAATTGAGACTTTTGGCATTAAAACGCATACTCCTCTTCAAAAATGTTCGGCAAAAGCTCTACTTTCGGATATTTTTCTTTAAACTCCTCTTTTAATGATTCATAAATAGACTCGTTGTTAGATAGAACTGTCAAAATCACTCCGTCCGGCTTCAGTTCATTAATAGCTTCCGGGGGGTAAATGGTGTAATTGCAGAACTGTTTGCCTGCTGACGCCGTGTTTCTGTCAATTATCCCTAAAATATTCGGGTTCTTTTCCTGCTCCTTCTCCAAAACTTGCCTGATAAACAAACTCCCGCCCCAGAGCATAA
>CALUQQ010000093.1 GCA_944322955.1 Candidatus Gastranaerophilales bacterium | reverse complement strand
TTAAACGTGACTACGGTTGAGTGTTTCAAGAACTTTGTTCTTTACACACTCAAGCCTCCGCACTCTGCTCGCAGGTCGCTCAAACGCAATAAGCATTCTCATCTTAGCTAACAGCAAAATAAAAGAGAACATTATGTCCTCTTTTATTTTGCGCTTGGCGCGATTCGAACGCGCGACCTATCCCTTAAAAGGGGAGTGCTCTACCTGCTGAGCTACAAGCGCTTATCAGCTATCTCGGCGTCAATGCTTTTACTCTAACAAGAACATGTTTTATTGTCAACTTATTTTTTTAAATTTGTTTAACTTATTCTCGCTTTCCCCACTTATATATTGACATAACAGGTTTTGTTATGATATATAATAATTGATTTTAGTGTTTTGTAACAAATTGTATAGTTCTTGTTCTTTAAAACGCAAAATTAACTTTTACGTGCATTCTATTAGTATAAATTTTTAAGGAGAAATTATGGCATCGGTATCAAAAATTTCGTTCAACGCAGACAGTACAAACCTTTTATCAAAACCTTTAATTTCCTCTGCAAATACGACGGTTCAACAAGATTTTAACAATAAAAACAGCAAAAAATCACTCAACTCCGCTGAAAAACTCGCAATAGTCAGCTCTGCTGTCGCCATTGCATCTTTGGGAATCTCTACTGCTTTCGCCGTCAAAAACGGCAAAATTACAAAAAAATATTCCTCAGCAATCGACAATATTACTAAAAATATTCACGAAGAATTCACCAATGCCGCCCAAAATACCCGCGAAGATATCTTGAAAATTTCTAAAGATCTCAAAACTTGGGTCTCCAGAACTAAAAACAGGAACCGAACTCTTGAAAAGAAAATTGACAATATGGGAGAATGGTTTAACAATTGGGTTAAAGATGTCCAAAAAACCGCCCGCGAAGCCGCAGAAAAACCTACTCTGGTTAAAGTCGAAAAATTAAATACATCCTCCGAACGTAACCTCGCAAATATTGATAACTTACAGCTTCTCCAAAATCTTACCAATGAAAACAAACGCAAACCCCTTCCGCCGGCTGTTACTGAAAAATTACAAAAAGCCGCCGATAAATATATACACGGAAAAACAGAACCTATTGCCAAATTGGATAAAAATTCCACAATCTGGTCTGTTACTGCCGAATCAATCCCCGAAAAAGAAGGCGGACTCGGCGAAGTCCCCGTTCAAATTGCTAAAAACCTCACTCACGAACTCGGTATTGATAATTTCATCGTTCGCCCTATTAACGAAATTAAAGGCCTCTCCAAAATAATCTCTCAAGACGGTAAATACTCCTACCAGTACGCTGGCACCACCATGCCGGTCGATAAAGTGATGGACTTTAAAGTCCCGGTTTTTCGCAACGGAAGATACTATGATGAAAATGTTGAAGTTTTCTTTGGTATTGATCCCAAATTTAAGTATAAACGTTTGATGTTCAAAAATGATACTTATTTTTCGGCTAAAAGTCTTTATGAAAACTCCCAATCAGTTTCAGAACCTGAAAGATACACCTTCTTCCCCAAAGTTGTCTATGAATTTTTGAAAATAAAAGCCGACCCAAATGCGATGACTTCCTATAATATTACAAATAAAGCATTATTTGACTCAATCAAAACCCCCGATGCATTTTTGGCTAATGACTGGCACGCTGCTGCCATTCCGGCACTTACAAAATTGCTCGCGCCGGTTGAAGCTGCTATGGGTGATTTGAATAAAAAAGCCGCAGAAAAAATTGAAAAAATGAATGTTGTTGAATTGGTTCATAACCTTGATTATCAAGGCGAAAGCTGGGAGCACGCTTCCGAAATGCTTAATACTCTTTTCGGTAAATATGCACTTGATATTTACGAGAATGCTAACAGCGGTTTTTTGGAAAACGGTATCCAAAAAGTTTTGACGGTTGAAGGCGGAGTAAATCTGGCAAATTTGTCTGCAATGCTTGCAAATAAAGTCAAACCCGTATCCCCTACTTATGCAACGGAATTGGCACATCAATTTGTAAGAAGCCGCTCTCTCCAGCACGTATTTGACGTAAGACTTGCAAATGGCACTATAAAAGGACACAGCAACGGCTGGGACAGATCTGTTAACGAACTCAGCATAGCTAATTTGAATGATTTTAATGCCAATTTGAATAAAGATAAATGCTTGATTTTCCAATCTGTTATTGAAAATTTAAAAGACGTCAGCGAATCTCAAGCAAAAACCATAAGCGATGTATTCCAAAATATTGATAAAGACGGAATTGTAAAATATAACAATTTCAGCATGGCTTTGGATACTTTGAAAAAACTCAAAATACCCGCTCTCAATAAAGCACTGGAACAACTTGATGAAGATTCGATCATTTATCTGCGTTCTTTTAAACCTGTTCAGCTCGCGGACGGTATGGAAACCGTAATGCAAAACAGACTTCATAATAAAGAAATGCTGCTCGGATATTTAAAAAGAATGGTCGATTATAACCACAAAACCGGCACGGAATTTTTTAACATCAAAGAAAGCGGCCTAACTGATCTTTCCGAAATTGACTGGAACAATCTCGATGAAATTCCTGTAATAGATATGGGCGTCAGATTCTGTGAACAAAAAGGCGTGGATATTGCCTGCGGAACAATTGAATCCCTTTTAGCAGACTGGGGAAAATTATTCCCGGGTAAACCCAAACCCGTATTCGTAATCGGAGGTGCAGATAATACAGGCGGCACATACAGAAATATGGCGCTTGCGATGAAACAAAGATTAGGCCAAAACGGCAAACAGGTAATTTATATGGACGGATTTACACCTAATAATATTCTGCAGGCCGGCTCCGATTTCACCTGGTTCCCGAGCCACTTTGAGCCGGACGGTTCTAAATGGGAATCCCTCTATAAAGGTACTCCTGTAATTGCCACACGCGTCGGCGGGCATGTTGACAGCATTCAAGACGGTATAAACGGTTTCTTAACAAAACGCACGATCCCTGAAATCAAAAGCTCCGGTTATGAATATTTAAGCACTTTGATTTATGACTTTAAAGAAGCAAATATCCGCGCGCTTAATACTTTCTTTGATAAACCGAAATACCGGCAAATGGTTGAAAATGACCTCAAAGGTAACGCAAGCTGGCTTATCAAAAATGATGAAGGGAAAATTACCGGCGGTGCATTATTAGAACATCTGCAGGATTTAGGTTTTGATTTGAAAGACTTCCCGCAAATCGCAGAGAATGCGGTTATATAAACTTTTATCACATTTCAAAAACAAGGCGTATAAATACGCCTTGTTTTTTGTATAATAAATATGTGAAAGAGATTAAGGGTTAAAATGGACAGATTTTTCGGAATTTTTGGGATAATATTAATTTTTGCAATAGCATATTTAATGTCAAATAACAGAAAGGCAATAAATTACAAAACCGTAATAACTGGATTTATATTACAGATACTGCTGGCTGTATTTGTATTCAAGGTACCTTTAGGCAGGACTTTATTTCTTGCAATCGGAGAATTTATCCAAAAAATTCTTGAATTTGCAAAAGAAGGCGGTCAATTTGTATTTGGCGGGCTTATGGACGGCAAATGGGAACTTGCAAACGGCGGACAAATTTTTGCGTTGCAATTAATAAGCTCCATAATTTTTATGATGATTTTAGTGAATATGCTGTACTATTACGGAATAATGCAGCGAATAGTTGCTGTTTTAGGCAAAGGCATGAATAAATTAATGTCAGTATCGGGTGCAGAGGCACTGTCAAATGTTGCAAGCGCCTTTGTGGGACAAATTGTGGCACAGATAATGATAAAACCTTATCTGCCAAAGCTTACCAGATCAGAACTTTTGGCCTCAATGGCAGGGAGTATGGCGTGTATTTCGGGCGCTACAATGCCTTTATACATAGGAATGGGAATACCTGCGCCTTATATTTTGGCGTCATCAATAATGGCGGCACCTGGAGCCCTTGTAATTTCCAAAATAGTTTACCCTGAGGTTAACACACCCGAAACAAGCGAAAATTTTCAGGTTAATTTCAGCAAAAGGAAAAGAACGCATGCTAACGTATTTGACGCAATTTCAGCCGGCGCATCTGAGGGTATGAAGGTTGCAATCAACGTAACCGCAATGATTTTAGCGCTTGTTGCACTTGTTGCTATGATTGATTGGGTTTTGGGCGGTGTCGGAAGTTTAATCGTAAAATATCTGCATATAAATTCTTTTTTGGGAATGGATCTAGCGCATTTATCGTTAAAAATGATTTTGGGCGAAATTTTTGCGATATTCGCATTTTTAATGGGTGTGCCTTTGAGTGAGGCAACGACTGTCGGGAGCTTAATGGGTACGAAACTCGTATTAAACGAAATGGTTGCATATGTTGATCTGACGCACCTGCCTGCTGCGCTTTCCGATAAAAGTTTTTTGATAGCGAGCTTTGCACTGTGCAGCTTCGGAAACTTCGGGTCAATAGCAATTCAATTGGGCGGGATAGGAGAACTTGCGCCGAACCAACGTAAAAATCTTGCTCGGCTAGGGGTAAGAGCACTGATTTGCGGGACTTTAACCTGTTATATGTCTGCTGCTATCGCCGGTATTCTCGCCGGATAAGTTATGAAAATGCTTTAAAGGAGCGCTCAATATTTTTATCAATTACGCTTTTTACTGATTCATATTCAGTTTGCAGAGCATTATGTTCGGTGTCTAATTTTTTAATATCGTTTTCCAACTTATTATCTTTTGCTTCAATCTCGTTAATTTTTTCCGTATATTCAGCTTCTGCTCTTGTGATTGCAACGGTATCTTCAACTGACGAGATTTCCACGCAGGAAGAAAATATAACACTGGACCAGGTTATGGCGTCTGAGGTAATTTCCTGAGCTTTACCGCTGTCTTCAGATGGATCTGAATAAGATGCTTTCAAAAGGGTAACAGCACCGTGTTCAAGAGAATATTGAAGCCATGATCCGCTTGTCATAAGACTGTCATCAAGCACTTTATAATTACCTTTTGAAGATTTTTCGGCAGCTTCAACGACAAACACGCCGTCAAGTTCGGTTTCCGGATCATTTTTAACAAGGTTAGCCGTATCAGACCCGTTCATCATATACCAAAGATTTACATACCACTGTGCTTTTTCCTTATCAGCAATTTCTACTGTAGGATTTGGTTTTACCGGTTCATCACCTGGATGTACGGGCATTACAGGGGCTGTGAGTGTAAACTCCGGTGGTTCCTCCGGCGGTGACCCTAAATTCCGCATGTCACCGTCTGTAAAGTTGATTAACGTTTCCCTCATTTCTTCTGCAGACAATTTAAGTTCTTCATCCGAATTATTGTTTAATAAATACAACAAATCAATTGCCTTTTGTTTAAGGGTTTTAATACCGATAACCGAATTTGTATCAGGATCGTACAAATAGTCACTTATTAAAATTTCTTTTTTGGTTGGTACTCTTCCTTCATCTATAATCTGCTGTAAATTGTTTTCTTTTGTCCCGTCAGATTGACCGTTATAATTATCATCACCGTCACAAACACGTTCAGGATCATTAATAGCGTCAACTATTTCAAGCCACTCGTCGGTACGAGCAGCAAGAGTTACATTATCCATACCACCACTTGCATACATATTATTAATAGACGTAGTTTCTTTTTTTCCTGTTTCTGGATCGATATAGCTTGTTTCATAAATTTCGCCGAAATTAAAATTTGTGCCGCCGCCCCAATCCAATAAATGAGCTAACAAATGCAGATAACAAGTCCAGGCGCCACCCAATGCTTCACTGTAACAAAAACCTACATCCCTATTCGGATTATCGCTTGTACCGACAAACCCTGCGAACTTGTCGTATAAATTCGCCTCATTCTGATTTTGCCTCCATTCTTCCAATTCTTGCAAATATTTTTCACGTTTTGCTTCATATTCAGCCTTGCTCGTATTATATTCAATAATATCCTTGTCGAACTGTGCTTTATCCGTTTTATATTTTTCCAAGTCCAAAGTGTAATCGTTCAATTTTTCTTCATAATTTTTTAAAGATTCTTTATATTTGTCATCGGAAAATAAATCATAACAATTCAAAAATTCCATTAACGAATTAGTATTTTCGAAATTTTTTGCGTCAATTGCGCTCACATACACTGCACCTGATGAATCTTGAATTAAATACTGATTTTTCAAAGGTTCATAAGTATACAAAAGTCCCGGCGTCAACTCAGCTTCAGATGCATTGCCTTGCGCGTCGTAGGTCGTATACATCAGTTTTGTCGTATTCAGCGCGTTTATGTATTCCTGACTTGCTTCTTGAGTTTTGTCAGCAAGACGAACTCTCG
>CALUQQ010000092.1 GCA_944322955.1 Candidatus Gastranaerophilales bacterium | reverse complement strand
AGAGTAAAAAGAGTATTTATGGTACACATGGTTTGATTATTTCCTACCCCTAAAATCCGCTACACAAGCCGATTGCCCGAAATAATCGCACCATCTGTCATACGCAAAGCACTCACTTTATTACACTCCGCTCGTGCCCCGCTCGAACCTTTGGCAAGGCTCTCGCCTTGCGGTTCTCGTCCTACTTTAGAACTTTCTGCACAAAGTAAGACCCGACCGTGCGTCGGGTCTTACTTTGGTAATAAAAAACTCCCCAGGTTGGACTCGAACCAACAACCTACCGGTTAACAGCCGGTTGCTCCGCCATTGAGCTACTGAGGATTATCTCCGCCTTAAGGCATATTTTTATTATAAGATAAAAATTTTTCTTGTAAAGTACTTTTTAAAAAATTATTGTCAATTTGTACACTTGTATGCTAATATATATATTGTAAAATATTAAAGTGGGAGGTATCTTATGGCAAATCCTTTATTTAACGAAAATGTAACAGAGCAGGCACGCGTTTTAGAAGGCGAACCGATGACTATAAACGGCGCAATTAACAAAACTCTTATTCTTCTGGCATGTCTTTTCATCGCAGCATGCTACACCTGGTATCTTGCTTTCGCAGGTTTTTCGGATAAAGCTCAACTTTTGACTGTAGGAGGTGCCATTATTGGTTTTATTCTTGCTATGGTGATTATTTTTACCAGAAAAGCAATGCACGTTCTTGCACCTTTATATACTGTTTGTGAAGGTTTCTTTTTAGGCGGAATTTCAGCGGTCTACGCCGCTCAATATGCCGGAATTGTCATGCAAGCAGTTCTCGCGACTTTTGCGGCTTTGTTTTCCATGCTTGCTTTGTATAGGTTTGGTGTTATAAGATGCACTGAAAAACTTCGTGCTGTAATCTTTACCGCAACTCTTTCCGTTGCTCTTGTTTATTTAATCCAGATTATAGCTTCGTTTTTTGGACGCGGCATCCCGCAAATCTTTACCGCAAGCCCGATAGGTATCGGGTTTAGCGTAATTGTCGTTGCTATTGCAGCTTTGAACCTTATTATTGATTTTGACTTCATTGAACGCGGCGCTCAATCACTTTTTGAAAAAAAATACGAATGGTATGGCGCATTCGGGCTTATGGTAAGCTTAATATGGCTTTATCTTGAAATCTTAAGACTGCTTGCTAAATTAAACGACAGAAATTAAGTAAAGCGAATAAGGGAATAAGTTGTATCATAGATTAATGCGGGATTTTCCAAGTTTGCTTTTTATATAACACTTATTCCCCTATTAACATCCCCATATACCTTGCCGTCTTTGTATTCAGTCAAACGCACCTGACAAAGCGTATTTAAAAGTGATAGATCGCATGAATTTATATGAACAGTCAGATAATTCCGCGTAATACCTTTAAGCATGCCGTCGGACTTATCCGGATGTTTTTCAATTAAAACTTCACGTACAGTACCCAGATTTTTTTGAATAAATTCATTGTATTTACTTGCAGAAATCGCTTTTACAACAGCAGCACGTTCTTCTTTAACCTTGTCATCAACCTGGTCCGGCATAACAGCCCCTTTTGTACCTTTACGGATTGAATAGGGGAAGGTGTGAATTTGCGACAATCCTGATTTTTCAAGATTTTGCCGTGTAATTTCAAAATCAGCATCCGTTTCACCGCCAAAACCCGTTATTATATCGCTGCCCAAAAAAGGAAAATCAAACATACAGTTAATTTTTTCTATCAGTTTTAAATAATCCCCAACCTTATAGAACCTGTTCATACTCTCGAGGGTTTTATTGCAGGCAGATTGAAGCGAAAGATGAAAATGCGGACAGAATTTGTCGGATTTGGTCAAAAATTCCAATAATTCATCCGTAATTTCCATAGGATTCAAAGACCCGAGTCTGTAACGAGCCAATTCCGTGCGGGTTTCAACCTCTTTTAATAAATCCAAAAGCGTTAAGCCCCATTCATTTCCCCAAAGTCCGATATGAATTCCCGTAAATACAACCTCTTTAAACCCGTGACGGACAAAATTATTTATCCCGTCGATTACAAAATCAATACCGGCAGAGCGGCTGTTTCCGCGTGCAAAAGGGATAATACAGTATGAACATCTGTTATCGCAGCCGTCTTGAATTTTAAGGCTTGCGCGGGTTTTAGTCATATCGTCAAGCTTAACTTCATGGAATTTTTTAAGCTGCATAATGTCAGAACAATTGCAAAAACCGGCAAATCTGTTGTCATCCTGAACTTTTTTCAGGATCTCTTTTTTATCTAAAGTGTGCAGACCTACATTCAACTCCAACTTTTCATCGTTACCGACAACAAAATCTATAAAATCATTTTTAAGCAGTTTTTCTTTTTCAATTTGCGCGAGGCATCCGGTCAAAACCGTTATGATATACGGATTTTTATGCTTTGCATTACGCAGAAGATAAAACGCTTCGTTGTCACTTTTATGCGTGACAGAACAAGAATTTAAAATATAAATATCGGCATCCTCAAACTTTTTAACCTTTTCAAAGCCTGACTTTATAAGGTTTTCTTCAATTACAGCCCCTTCAAACTGGTTTGATTTACAGCCCATTGTATGAATTAAAAATCTTTTCATCCTTTAATAATAAGCAAAATAAAATTTATTGTAAATATTTATTAAAAAGAATTAATTAGCTGACAAAATAATTTACTTTTTGGTTTTATATGTGTATAATTGAAATGTGAAAGGTGTGTGAAAAATGCAAGTAAATGCAATTAATTCGCAAATTACGGGCTCCGCACGTAACTTTACAGGCAAACGTGACAATATAGATGCGTTTATCAACCTGGACGACGGAGAAATACAGAAATTAGCTTATCTGAAAACTATCAAAAAAATTGACGATAACAAACACAGAAAGCTTGACAAAACATTGATGAGCCTTGTTCCTGTTGCAGCAGGTGTTGCGGCAGCAGTACTGACAAAAGGTAAAGTATTGACCCAAAAAGGCAGACTGGAAAGCCTGATGGTTTTTGGTGAAACAACAGCAAAATGGTTTGCCGCATTTGGTATAATTGATTTAATTTTTGCAGGTAAAAACAAACTTGATGAAAAATCTGAAAAATCACGCGAATTCACTCAACGCAATCCGCTCATTTCATTCCTTGCAACTGCAGGATTAAGCTTTGCGGCTATTGCAGGCGCCAAAAAAGGAGCCGTTACGCTTCTTGACAAATACGGCACAAAAATTATCAATAAATATGACGCTAAAATTACCCAAAAATTACTTGCAGCAGGCTCAAAACTTGATAACAACAAAGTTTTGAACTGGGTATCCGACAAACTCGGGTTTATATCTAAAAGAACACCGTCCGCACTTAAGGAATTTGGTAAATCAGTTTTAAGCTGGTCACCGGCACTTATCGGACTGGGTGCGATATTTCATTCTGCAGACCATGCCAATGCTAAAGTACGTGAACTCAATAAAAATTACAACGAATTAAAAGATAAACAATTTGAATTATCAAAACAAAGAATGGCAGAATTAGCGCTTCAAAATGATTTTATGCTTACAGATCCGAAAAATCGTGAGGATATGGAGCTATTAAGAAATCCAAAAGAAGGTTTAGAAGTGTAGTGTGAGTAAGGCGTCCTGAGGGCGCCTTTTTTTATTACATTTTATTACATAAAAACTATTATCTGCCTGAGGCAGGACATCATATTGTGCCAACATTGGTAAAGGCGCTTTACACGACCATTTGTAAAACAACCCGATTATTAGCAATACCGCTTTACATAAAAACTATTATCGGAATCTTTTGTTCACTTTTTCTTTTTGTTGCGATGCAAAAAGAAAAAGTGAACCGAAAAAGAAAAACACGCTGTTATATTTGCAATCCTACGGATTGCTCAAGCCCTGACGGGCGCACATCCGTGCCGTTGCAAGCTGACGCTTGCAATTGTTCACCGCGCCTATAATCACGGCGCGGAGCCGGCGCAGCCGGCTTTAACGGGGTGGCAGGGGTGTCCCCTGCTCACTCGGTCATTTCAATCGCGTGTTTCTCTTTCTTTTGCCAGCGTTTTCTTTCTCTTTGCTTCGCAACAAAGAGAAAGAAAATGCTGATAGGTGCCTATAATAGTTTTTATGGAAAGACAGTATGGTGTCCTGCCTCAGGCAGTTTTTAGGTAAAGACAACAAAAAAAAGGCTCCTCGATATGAGGAGCCTTTTTCTGAGAATATAACCTATCTCATCAATTCGCCGACGGCTTTATAAACAGCCATACGTTTTGCGGCATCTTCTTCAGCCTGAGCGTAAAGAGCTTCCGCAGCTTCAGGATTGGTTTTCATCAAAGATTTATAACGTCCTTCAGATCTGATGAATTCCTGATAGCTATCTTTCGGATCTTTAGCATCCCAAGTGAACGGAACTTCGTTATCAGGGTTGTATCTGTATAACGGGAAGTATCCGGCATCGACCGCACGTTTTTGTTCTGTCTGGGTTTTAGACATGTCAATACCGTGAGCAATACAAGGTGCGTAAGCAAATATGATTGACGGACCTTTATATGCTTCAGCTTCCTGGAATGCTTTAAGAGTTTGCGCTCTATCAGCCCCGAGAGCAACTGATGCAACGTATACATAGCCGTATGACATGCTCATCAAGCCCATATTTTTCTTATATGTTTTCTTACCGCCCGTAGCGAATTTGGCAACAGCACCGGTCGGAGTAGATTTGGAAGCTTGGCCGCCTGTATTTGAGTAAACCTCCGTATCAAGTACAAGAATATTTACATCCTGATTTTGTGCCAATACGTGGTCAATACCGCCGTATCCGATATCGTTTGCCCAGCCGTCGCCGCCGATAATCCAAACTGATTTGTCGGTAAAGTAGTCTTGAAGTTCTCTAACTTTTGCCAAATCAGGACATGTTACGTCTTTGTATTTAGCAAGAACTTCTTTTACTTTATCCTGAGCTTTGTGCGCTTCATCTGTTTTTGAATTTTCAAAATGTGACATAGCTTCATTCAAAGCTTCTTTCAAATCCGCAGGAGTTTTTTCGTTAGAAAGAACTTTTTCAACATAAGTTTTCAAAGTGCTTCTGTTCTGATCAACAGCAAGCCTCATACCAAAACCAAATTCTGCGTTGTCTTCAAATAATGAATTAGCCCAAGCAGGTCCTCTGCCTTCTTTATTTTTGGTATAAGGAATGGTCGGGAATGTGCCTGAATATATTGAAGAACAGCCTGTTGCGTTTGCTATAATCATATTTTCACCGAACAATTGTGAAACAAGTTTAACATAAGGTGTTTCACCGCAGCCGGCACAAGCCCCTGAGAATTCAAACAACGGTTTTCTGAGCATTGCGCCTTTAATTGTTTTGGTAGTGTTTTTACCCATAACATTATCAGGCAATGCATCAAAGAATTCTTCATTCACCATTTCGCAAGCAGCTTCTTCTTTTTCAATTGAAGACCAAGAAAGTGCTGCTTTTTCAGGATTTTTAGCCATCGGGCATTGATCAATACAAACACCGCAGCCAGTGCAGTCTTTACAGTATACCTGAACTTTGAATTTTTCACCGTGATCATTCGGTTTTGCATCAACAGTGTTGAATGATGCAGGAGCATCTTTCAAATCATCCGCTTCAATAAGTTTTGTTCTGATTGCAGCATGAGGACATGCCGATGCGCAGATTCCGCACTGAATACAGAATTCAGAATTCCAATGAGGAACACGAGGCGCAATACCGCGTTTTTCAAGACAAGCTGTGCCTGTCGGAATTACACCGTCATTTGACATTGCTGATACCGGAATATCATCGCCTTTTTGTCTCATTGAAGGTTCAATGATTTTCTTAGCAAAGTCAGATGCGTCATCAGGTATTAATTTAACGTCGTCAACGCAGCCTACGCCGTCCAATGAGGCAGGTACAGGAACTTCCTGACAAGCATCTACAGCAGCGTCAATAAGCGCCAAATTCATATTAACAACGTCATCGCCCTTTTTCTTGAAAGTTTTCTTGGTCATTTCTCTCATACCTTCAAGAGCTTGTTCAAACGGAATGATACCTGAAACTTTGAAGTATGCAACCATCATAACCGTATTTGCACCTTTTCCTCTTAAGCCCGGCTGCTGTTCAATAAGTTTTTCAGCATCTACATTGTAGAATTTGATTTTCTTATTGATAATTGTTTTTTGCATGTCACGTGTCAGGTGAGCAAATGCTTCATCTTTTGTATACGGACTGTTGAGTAAGAACGTTCCGCCTTCTTTAATACCCTTCAGCAAGTCATATCTGCCAATGTATGCATGCGCTGAGCACGATACAAAGTCAGGAGCAGTGATAAGGTAAGTTGATTTAATAGGTTTGTCGCCGAATCTTAAGTGAGAAACGGTTACGCCAAATGATTTTTTAGAGTCATAAGCAAAGTATGCTTGAGCATCTTTGTTTGTATATTGACCAATAATTTTAATTGAGTTTTTGTTGGCGCCTACGGTACCGTCAGAGCCTAAGCCCCAGAACATACAGTTAGTAGTTCCTTCAGGTTCTGTAACGATGTGTTCGGTAACTTTTAATGATTTATGAGTTACATCGTCTTCAATACCGACCGTAAATCCGTGAAAACCGTTGTTTTCAGCGTGTTTGTAAACAGCCAAGACCATTGACGGAGTAAATTCTTTTGAAGATAAACCGTAACGTCCGCCGATAACTCTGATATCTTTGTTTTCAAGAGCTGCTACAACGTCTAAGTATAAAGGTTCGCCGATAGAACCGGGTTCTTTTGTTCTGTCAAGAACTGTTATACGTTTAACTGATTTTGGTAATGCTTCGTTGAAACGTTTAACGTCAAACGGTCTATACAGTCTAACCTTAACCAAACCGTATTTCGTTCCGCGTTTTGAATTCAGGTATTCAATTGTTTCTTCAATAGTTTCACAGCCTGACCCCATTGCAACGATTACATCAGTAGCGTCAGGAGCGCCGACATAATCAAACGGATGATATTGTCTGCCTGTTACAGCGGCAACTTTATCCATGTATTCTTGAACAATGTCAGGTACCATTTCATAGTATTTATTAACTGTTTCACGGCCCTGGAAGTAAACGTCGGTATTTTGTGCGCCGACTTTGCAAACCGGTGCTTCCGGTCGCATTGCTCTTGCTTTAAATTCTTCGATATATTTAGGTTCAACAAGTTTTGCAATGTCTTCGTATGAAATTTCTTCAATCTTATGAACTTCGTGTGATGTTCTGAAACCGTCAAAGAACTGCAAAAACGGAACTTTTGCTTTATAAGTTGCCAAATGTGCAACTAAAGCCAAGTCCATTTCTTCCTGAACAGAATTTGCGGCGAGCATTGCATAACCTGTGTTACGGCAGCCCATAACGTCAGAATGGTCACCGAAAATTGATAATGATTGTGCAGCTATTGCACGTGCTGCAACGTGGATTACAGAAGGAAGCATTTCGCCCGCAATCTTGTGCATTACAGGAATCATCAACAACAAGCCCTGAGAAGCTGTATAAGTTGATGTTAAAGACCCTGCAGCCAATGCACCGTGTACAGCACCTGCCGCACCGGCTTCAGATTGCATTTCGGCTACTCTCACTTCTTTGCCCCAGATGTTTTGTTTGTGCTGGGACGCCCACTCGTCTATCCATTCACCCATTGTTGATGAAGGTGTGATAGGATAAATCGCTGATACTTCGCTTAACGCATATGCTATATGCGCCGCTGCGTAGTTACCGTCAACTGTTATAGTTTTTCCCGGCATGATTCCTCCTTATTTTGCTATACTTAATACTACCCCTATATCATAATACAAACATGTTTTGTTGACAAAAAAATTTGTATAAGGGAATAAGTTAATAAGGTAATAGGGGAATAAGTGTTATATAAAAATCAATCTTAGAAAAATCCAGCTCGGGTTAATCTATGATACAACTTATTCCATTATTCCCTTTCAATCTGCATCTCTGTCCAAAATCTTGGACATGGTCTGCATCTGTAAACTTATGTAAAAATTTAAACAATTTATGAGATAATTAGGATAAAAAAATTTTTCAGGAATTTTAGAGGTAACGAAAGGTAAATTATGAATATTAGCCCCATTAATAATTTTTATTTTACTAAAATGACTCCTTTTAACTCTGCCGGCCGGCAGCCACAATATAATGTACACTTCGGACAGTCTACCATTAAAGATTCTTTTGAAATGCAGCACGAACACAATATGAACAGATACATGGTTTATGCTGAAATTTTCTTTGATACACTTGAACAAGTCGCCGCAGAACTTGAAGAATACGGTGTATCTTTTGACCGCGCATACGCAATGCAAAATCCTATTAAATCAGCAAAATCCACAAGCAGCAAAGTGGCACGCTCAGGTTCATTTGATGTGCCGGATTTAATCAGAACAACGATTTATATGAGCAACCCTTATGATACAAATTTTATCTATAATAAATTCCTTCCTGCTATGGAAGCACACGGCTATATTCTCGCAAAAGAAAACGGCAAGCCCGATATTGATTTCAGACTTGAAGGCATCGGCTCTCCTAAAAAATCCGGTTACGAAGATATCCAGATGAGATTTGTCGAGAAAAAATCTAAAAAAAATAAAATTAAACACGAACTCATTATCCTGTTCGGACCAAATTACGCTCAAGCTAAACACATTGAATCCGAAAAAGTCTACAACCTTATAAGACAATTTGATGAGCTGCATATTGATTTTACCGATGCCCCTATCGGTTCTAATGAATTCAAAGCACATAGATATATTCAGCTGATCAAAACTCAGGCACAGAATAAAATTTCCAAAAAACTCTTTGATAACGCTAAAAACAAAGATTTCTACAAAATAGATGATGCTGCACCGATTTATTTTACACCCGAAAACAAAGCCTTAATCAGCAACTATTTTTCAGCACTCAAAGACAGGACAAGAGATTATTACAGACATAAACGAACTCAGGCAAGAAATAGCGAACTTGCACTCATACAGCTCAGAAAAGACGAAAAAGACGATATAACGCTTATAAATTATATAGACGATATGTTCAAAGCGACCATTAAATATTTTGAGAAAAATCCAGAATAGCAACGCTTTCAACATGGTATGTATGACAGAACATATCAAACGGCTGAATACTTTCAACAAATGCACCTTTTTCCGTTAAATACTTCAAATCGCGGGCCAGAGTAGCCGGGTTGCAGCTTACGTAAATTATTTTGCTTTTTGTAAGCCTTAATGCATTATCCAGAGCTTCTTTTGAACAACCTTTTCTCGGCGGATCAAGAATTATCGCGTCGAATTTTCTTTTTTCGCGCGACAAAAATTCACCGGCATCCGTATTATTGATTTCAACGTTATTTATATTATTTAAAATCAACGATTTTTTCGCAAGGCTGCAAGACTCTGTATTTTCTTCCACACTCACAACACTTTCACAAACGTCTGATACACATATCCCAAATGTCGTAATCCCTGCATAAGCGTCCAAAACATCCGGATTTTCAAAATTTTCCCCTATATAATCTTTTACGTACCTGAAAATATTTTCCGCACTTTTCGGATTAATCTGAAAAAATGTGTTTGCACCGATTATAAACGTTTTATCCAAAATTTTTTCTTCTATAAAATCATCGCCCGCAACACATTTGGAAACCTCACCTTGAATTACGTTCGTCCTTTTTGTATTAAAATTCACACAAACGCCTGACGCATCCTCAAATGCGTCGTACAAAGCTATCGCAAATCTTTGAACTTCAGGCAGAATTTTATCTGAATTTACAACTAATACAACAAGATTTCTGCCAAAAGCAGCGGAATTTCTTATAATAACATGACGCAAAAGTCCGGCGTGAGTTTTTTCATCATAAGCCGAAATCCCAAATTCAGGAGCTTTTTCTCTTACAAAATGAATAATTTCATCGCAAATTTCCGGCTGTATTGGACAGTGTTTGATATTGACGATTTCATGTGTGCCGGATTTGTAATAACCGGCCAAAAACCGCTTAGACACCTTAGTCTGAGCAACAGGGTATTGAATTTTATGTCTGTATTTTTTTGTTTGAGGACTCGGAATTATATTATGAATTTTAACATCAAGTCCGCCGATTTTCCGTATGGCATCTTCTACAATACCGCGTTTCAGCTCCAATTGATAATCATAATCAATAAATTGAAGCTGGCAGGCGCCGCAGACTTTTTGCATAGCGCAGAAAGGTTTGACACGATGCGAGGACGGCTCAAGAACTTCAAGAATCTCAGCATTATAATATGATTTATTACGTTTGGTAATCTTAATTCTGGCAAGATCACCAGGACACGCACCTTCCGTAAAAATTACAACGCCGTCCGCACGCGCTATTCCGTAACCGAGATTGGATAAGCTTTCTATTCTTACCGTTAATTCATTATCCATGGTTGTTATTATATAGTGAATAGGGGAATAAGTAAATAAGGGAATAGGTAAATAAAGGAGTTGGTTGTATCATAGATTAATCTGTACGGGATTTTTCCAAGTTTGATTTTTATATAACACTTATTCCCTTATCACATTAATTGTTAATTTTTGGTTAAAAACATAAGATTTTCATAAAAACAGAGTTATAACGTAAGTGTAGAAAGTAAAAAATTTGAAAGGAGTGTTAAATATGAAATTTTTAGTCAGAAAGACACCGGACAATTTTATAAGAACAGTTAATGATGAAATAAGCTCATTATTAAACAGACACTTTGACAGCTATTTTCCGGAAGCTGCCTACTGGGAAGATATGGATAAATACTCCATGCCGGTCGAAATGACAGATAAAGGCAAAGAATTCGTTGTAAAAGCCGAACTGCCGGGCGTTAAAAAAGAAGATCTGGATATTGACATCGACGCAAAATATATTACAATAAATGCTAAAAAAGAAGAAGAAACTGAAGAAGAAGAAAATTCATACAAAAAATCAGAATTCCGCTACGGCGAATTTTCAAGAACGGTTTACTTTCCAGAAGAAATAGATATTGAAAAAACAGAAGCAAAACTTGAACACGGTATATTAAAAATCCACGCACCCAAAATGCACATAGTAAAAGACTCTAAGAAAAAATTAGCAGTTAAATAATTTCTTTTTCATATGCAACAGGCGGGCCGTAAAAATTTTACGGTCCGCCTTCTCCTATATTTGACTTAAAAAAAATATATTCCATACTACTGTTATGGATGTTTCAAAAGAAGAAGTTTTTATTCTGAATAAATATGATCCTTTTGACGGGGAAAATAGAATTAAGGGGATTTATAAATCAAATACAAAAGCACGAAATTTCAAACGATACCTTGAAAATCGAAATAAAATCAAACAAACCAAAAACGAAAATTTTTCGACATACACAATAGAACGCTCAAGGATTTATATAGATTTAACGGGCTGAACTTACCCCAAAAAACTTGAAACAAATTCTAAAAATTTCAGTTTTAAATATTCATGATTATCAATCACACCAAAAAATACCGTCACAACAAGTCCAGCGATAACCGTATACCAAACCCCTCTGAGTTCTTTATTTTTAACGATCCTTTTATTGTCATTTAAGAATTTTATCATCATGTAAAGCTGCGGTTTCGGATGAATTATCATACCTTGTTTGCTATCCGGATATTCAACCAGGCAACGAATAACATCTTCGTAAAAGCCAATAGCTAAAGAATGATTTTTCTTTTTATAAGCAATACGCGAAAGCCAATCATAAGCATACACCTTATTTTGCGGCTCATTTACCGTTAATTCTAAAGATCTTTGGACAAAATTCAATGCTTTATCATAATCTTTCAAAAAATAATACATTTTCCCAATCGCAAGTAATGTATCAAAATCCGTATTTGAACTTAAAAGAATATCAATAGTTTTAGTATACCATTTCTTTATATTTTTTGGTAATCTGCCTTTATATAATTCATACTGCGCCTCTGCTATTCCTAAATTTAAAAGCATATCTTTTTTATTTTTTCTGCGACGTAATGCTCTCTTATAATATTTTATGGCATCTTGATATCTTTCAAGCTTAAAACAAGCATAAGCGATATTAGACAAGTATTTATAACTATTGTTATCATTAAATTTCTGCATTTGATCAGAAATTAATTCACAAGCATGCTTTGACATTTCAAAACTGTTTTTATTAATAGGCTTTTTAGCAAAATTACGCCAAAAAATTCTTGCTTTCTTTAAAGCCTCATATTTAATTTCTATTTGCAGCAAAACATCCAATGCATCTTCATATAATCCAAGCTCAATATAGCTTATCCCCTCATAAATCAAAAATACTGCTTTATTATCAAAAAATGTATAATCTAAATAAT
>CALUQQ010000091.1 GCA_944322955.1 Candidatus Gastranaerophilales bacterium | reverse complement strand
GCTTGCAGAGTTAGCAAACGTAAGCCAGCAATATATATGTAAAATAGAGAAGGCTCAAACTAATCCAAGTATTCAGATACTTGTTGATATTGCGGAAGTATTGGATGTTACCGTAAACGATTTAATTTATTGATATTACACCGGCAGTTTTACGCAGAATTCGGTTCTGACGTTTTCTTCACTGTCGACTGTAATTTCGCCTCCGTGGGAGAGTGCTATTTGCTGAGATAAATAAAGCCCCAGACCGGTTCCGATTTTGCGGAATTTTTTAGCTGCAGAATAGTATTTGTTAAATATCATTTTTATTTCGTCTTTTGATATCCCTTGACCGTAATCTATAACAGAAATTGTGATAAAGCCTTTTTGTTCGCCTGTTTTAACATCAATACATTCTTTAGTATTGCTGTGTGAGATTGCATTTGAGATAAGATTTTTTATAATACGATTAAGCTGTATGGGGTCTGCGTTTACAGTTAAAGCTCTTTCTGGATTGAAATTTATCGTTATGCCTGATTTATTTGCAATGGGCTGCATCTCTGACACGATACCTTGTATAAACGGGTTTAGCACAATTGTTTCTTTCAAAAGTTTTATGCCATGCTCTTTAATTTTGTAAGTTTCAAGTAGAATTTGTACAAGATCAATCAATTCTTTATTTGAAACCTGCATGTTTTGCAGTGCTATTTTTTGTTTTTCGGTAATTTCACCGAATTTTCCTTCCAAAAGAAATTCAACAATATTAGATTCTGCAACTATGGGCACCTTCAGGTCATGGGTCAGGGTCGCAACAAAATCTTCTTTAAGCGTCTCAATTTCTCGTTCGTTTGTAACATCTTTAATCAAAAGCACAAAACGGTGTTTTTTGTCGTCTGTTTTTAATTTTTGTGAGCTTATAATAAAATTGTTTGTCGGGGTGTGTTTTATGAAAACATCATCGCCGTTGAGTTTTTCAATAGATAATTCTGGCGCAAGTTCAATGAATTCAAAGATATTTTTCCCGACGACGTGCTTGCCTTTCACCCCAAACCAGGTTGAAACCTTCGGTGTCGCACGTAAAATATCATTGTGTTCGTTTATGATTAAAATTCCGTCGGATAATGAATTAATAACAGATTCAAGAAGTCGGTTTTGCCGCATCAATTCAGCTTGATATTCAATAATCATTTTTTCGCGGTCGTTAAGTGTTTCGACCATTCGGTTAATACTGTCGGTAACATTTTGGTAAGTAGGATGTTCCAGTTTTTCGATTTTGGTTGTCAAATTCCCATAGCGGACAGAATTAACCGTATTTGTAACAGTTCCTAAATAATCGTTAATTTTTGACCAGCGTTTGTTTGTTTTTCTTGTAATGAAAAACAGTAATATGAAAACCAGAATTAATCCGCTGTTAATAATATATGAAATCATTTTGCCTCAGCTCTATCTTATGTTATAATTATACCAGATAAGAGGATATTTGTCATTGATTAAGTTACCTGAAAGTATAAAATGGATTATAACGGATTTTGACGGCATTATGACGGATAATTGTGTTTACATACATGATGACGGTGTTATGGCGCGCAAGCTTAATTTTAAAGACGTTATAGGATTTTCCATGCTATGGAAAAAAGGTTACAAAATAGCAATAATTTCAGGTGAAAAAAATTTTGCAATTGAAACTCTCGCAAAAAAGTTTGATATTAACGAAGTTCATCAGAATATCAGAATAAAAATTGATATTTTAAAATCAATTGTGGAAAAATATAATTTGTCATCGGAAGAATTTGTTTATATCGGAGATGACATAAATGATATTGAATGTCTTGAATATGCCAAATACAAAATAACCGTGCCGCAGGCAGTAGAGAAGGTTAAGCAAATACAAGGCATTCAGATAACAACAGCAAACGGCGGTAGCGGAGCATTTAGAGAGGTGGCGGATTGTTTAGCCGGTTAAAAAAAGTTTTAGACAAAATAAAAGATTTGAATACATCTGTTGATACATATAAAAAGGAAACTGATAACCAGGTAATTCCTTCGCTTGCTTACGTAAACAGGGCCAGAAAGCTTATTGATAAAATGCGATATGCTGAAGCAAAAAAAGTTCTTGGGGAAGCACTTGAAATAACAAGAAAAGATGCACTTATTTATAAGTATATGGGTGTTGTCGATGAAAAACTTGGAAATTATAGTGAAGCAGAAAGTGACTATGTTCAATCTGCAGCGCTTAATCCTCAGGATAAAAATATTTGGCATAAGCTCGGTCTTGTGCAAATTACACTAAAAAAATTTCAAGATGCGGAATTATCTTTTGAGCAGGCAAATAAAATTGCTCCTGTTAATACGGATATTCAAACAGGTTGGGGTATGTCGCTTTTGAAACAAAAAAAATACGATCATGCCCACGAAAAATTTTTGAATGCAATAAAAATAAACCGTTATAATTTTGCAGCTATGCTTTTGGCTGCAATTTGCGAAGTTCGGCTCGGTAAATACGATGATGCTGAGCATAAGCTTGCATTTTTGATTAATGCGGCTCCTAATGAAAGTTCTACTTATGAGTTTGCTAATCTTTATTTTTTGAAAGAAAATTATGAGTCTGCAATACGTTACGCAAAACAATCAATAGATTTTAATTCTAATATGCTGCCTTCATATCTTTTGCTTGGCAAAATTTATTCTATGGAATTTGATTATGAAAATTCCACAAAATATTTTGAGATTGCTAAAGAGCGCGGTCTGATAAATCCTTTATTGTATACTGAATGGGGAAATGCACTGGTCAGATTATGCAGATTTGAAGAAGCTAAGGAAATGTACCAAAAAGTTTTGCTGGATGATACTGAAAATTTTGAGGCACAATGCGGCATGGCTTTATGTGCTGCCGAAACAAAAGATTTTGAAAAAGCATATAATTTTATAAAATTTGCAAGCGAAAAAAATATCGATTCTCTTTTTTTACAAGAAGCAAAAGGGGTCTCGGCATATGCATACGGTGATATTAAAAAAGCTGTCGAATTATTTAAAAAAGCCCTAAAAAATGAACCGAAATCTGTTTATAATTATTACAGGCTTGCCAAATGTTATCAATCTTTGGAAAACGATGAAATGACAAGGGATTCCTATGACAAAATGTTAAAATTCAATCCAAGATGTATGTTGGCAAATTTGGATTATGCAAAATATTTAATCGAGCGTAAAGATTACAAAAATGCGCACAGAAAGCTTGAAAAAGCAGTAAAACTTGATCCTAATAATCAAGAAATATTAAATTTATTGTTTTATACAAGTTACATACTTGTCAAAGAAAACGTTTGTGAATATAATGTTAAAGAGGCATTATCTCTCGCCTCTAAAATAACAAAATTTGAATACCCCGAACTCAGGGCGGAGTTAGAAGGACTTTTAAAAGATATAAATAAATGAAAAAGGTAATAGTTCAAAAATTCGGCGGAACATCGGTAGCCGATACAGAAAAGATTAAAAATATAGCCAAAGTTGTAATAAAAGAAAAAGAAAACGGCAATGACGTTGTCGTTGTTGTATCAGCAATGGGGCATACAACCGATCATCTGGTTAAAATGGCAAAGGAACTTACACCGAATCCGTCAGGCCGCGAAATGGACATGCTTTTGTCAACCGGCGAATGTGTTTCTATTGCGCTTTTGACTATGGCAATTCAGGCGCAAGGATATGATGCCATAAGTTTCAACGCTATGCAGGTTGGCATTATGACTGAAAATATCCATTCCAAAGCAAGAATTGTAAATATAAGAACGGAAAAATTACGTAAAAATCTGGAAGAAGGCAAGATTATTGTGGTTGCCGGATTTCAGGGGGTTACGGAAGACGGAGAAATCACGACACTCGGCAGAGGCGGTTCTGATACATCTGCAGTGGCGCTTGCAGCCGCTTTAAATGCAGAACGTTGCGATATTTATACGGATGTTGAAGGCGTTTATACAACAGACCCGAGAGTTGTACCGAATGCATCAAAGCTTGATGAAGTTTCTTACGAAGAAATGTTAGAGCTGGCGCATGCCGGAGCTAATGTCCTTCATCCGCGGAGCGTCGAAACCGCAAAACAATTTGCTGTTCCGATGCGAGTCAGAAGTAGTTTTAAACTTGAAGATATGGGCACATTAATTGTAGGAGTTGAAAAAATGGAATTATACAGACCGGTGGCAGGTGTTGCTGCAGATTTGAGTCAGGCAAGAATTGTAGTTTGTGATGTGCCTGATAGACCCGGCGTTGCGGCTGATTTGTTTACGGCGCTTGCCGGTGAAAATATTTCTGTTGATATGATTATTCAGTCTTATGCAAGAAAAGTTTCTAATACAAATGATATTGCGTTTACTGTTGATTCAAACGATTTATCGAAAACAATGGCGGTACTTGACAAATTGAAAAATGAAATTGGTGCCTCAGATGTCAAAGTTGATGACGAAATTGCAAAAGTTTCTATAGTTGGCGCCGGCATGATTGACCGTCCGGGTATTGCTTCCACTATGTTTGCTACGCTGGCTAAATTGGGTGTTAATATCAAAATGATTTCTACAAGTGAAATTAAAATCAGCTGTCTTGTTGATAAATCCGATGCTCAAAAATGTGTAAAAGCACTGCATACGGTGTTTAATCTTGAAAGTGATGTTATTGCCGATGTAAAGGGTGATCTTCCTGATGTATAAAAAAAGGGAGCAGATGCTCCCGTTGGAATTAAGAATAGCTGGAAGTATGAAAAAGATTTAATTATATTAAATGTCAATTATAAAGATTTGGCAATTACCCTATAGGGTTTATTATGTCCCCCGATTGGGGGATTTTTTAATCAAGTTTTTATTACCTGATTGTTAGTTCGACTGAGGAGGTATTAGATGTAAAACCGCTAATAAGTGTATTTTTGCCACTTTATGCTCAAATACACAATTTACCTAATTTTTAGCCTGCTTAATATAACTTTACAATAAGGGTTGACAAAAAATATTTTATAGTATATAGTGAAATTGTTAAGATGAAGTGTTAAAAAAACACTTAATAATAAAAGCCTCGAAAGGAGGTACTGAAAATGAGAGTAACATCAATACAAAATATTAATACAAAACACATAACTTTTGGAGAAAGTACTTTAAATAATTTAACCCCGAAAGTAGGTCTTTTATCATTACAAAATTCTGACAAATTGAATTTTGAAAAGAATTTAAGACTTACGCAAAATGCCGATGCTGTTCAATCTAATCCGTTAAAGGCAGTCGGTTTAAAATTCGCAAAGGCTTATAATATACTATTTTCACCCAAGAAAGAATCACATAGTGCAGAGTCTTCATATGTCCGTTTATCATACATAATATAGCGGACAGAATCTTACCCCTGTATAGCAATTTACTCAAAATTGCTAAGTTTTTTTTAATTAAAGGAGCTTTTAAAGCTCCTTTTTAAATATCTGCGCCGCCTTCGGTCATTTTTTTTATGACCTTTTGTGCGCCTTCGGTTTTGTGCGCGAATGACAGTGCAAAATCGGTTGCTTCTTTATCTCTTGCAACAGCTTCCGTTAATGCGAGAGTGTCTTCCATAGATAAATTGCATAGGGTTTTATCGTTTACATTTTTTAAATATTTTTTGAAGTTTTGTTGTGCTTTATAATCAAATCCCGGCAAATTAAGTTTAAGTGAATACCATTTATAGAATTGATGCAGCATGTATAAAGGGTCAATGCGGCCTTCATTCATTACGAATGCCGGCGCGAAAGTCATAGAAATTTTTGATGTCGTAAAAAGATTAAGGTACAGAGCTTTAAGACCTTTTAATTCACAAATAAGGCCTTCGGTTTCGCCTATTGCGGCTAAAATTTTATCTGCATTATTAATTTTATAGACTTTTGTTCCTGCCGCAATTATATAGTCAAGAAGTTTATAGGGGTTATTTTGAGAGTTTTTAACGATATCTTCAACATTTTTGCGCACCAATTCTTTGTTTTTTTCGGTTTCAAGAGTAAGAGTCATGTGTTCTGTGGAAGACAAAATTGTTTTTGATGTTTTATTGCGATATGAATGTTTAAGGCTTCTATTCAATCGGTAAGAAAGAGTTTTTTCCTGAATAGAGAGCATATAATAGATAATCTTGTTTAAAAAATTTTTCATACAAATATTATACTATATGTTATAAAATAAAGTTTCATCCGTATAAATGAACAGTTGCAAAATATTTGTGAAAATGGTAATATATAGTTAAACAGGAGGATGTTACATGAAAAAGAAATTTAAACCCGGAAATCTCGGGGGGGGGCGACCCTTTTAACCGCTTGTAGCGCGGGTTTTGGGGGTGTGTTTTGGGAGAAGATACTAAGATATTACGGAACTAAGGCATTAAGAAGTAACAGTCGGGTTAGAAATGTAGGTCGGCTTGATAAAGCCGACAGAAAAGCAAAAAGATTTGACATAATGCCCAAAACAAATTATAATTCTAATATGATGAATTATAAATCAAGGAACAATAACGAGAGCGAAGCTCACAGTAAAAACTTAGTGCCTTACTGCCTTAGTAACTTAGTATCTTCCCAAAAAGCCGCCTTTACTTTGGCCGAAGTTCTTATAACACTGGGTATAATTGGTGTTGTGGCTGCGATGACAATTCCGACATTGATAAGCAACTATCAGGAAAAGCAGACTGTTACGGCATTAAAAAAGGCTTATTCAACGCTTAGTCAGGCATATAAAATGGCAGTAATTGAAAGCGGTGTAAGCTCAAGATGGTCTTATCCTACAGCTTCAAAAGATGCTCATCTGCTTTTATTTGAAAAACTGAAGCCTTTTTTACGTGTGAATGAAACATGTCTTTTTGAGGCCGGCTGTATGGCGGATTCTTATAAGTCACTTGACGGCAAAAATACATTGAATTATGGCATAAGCACAAATTATCCCAAAGCGGTATTATCTGACGGAATGAGTGTTTTATTTTCAAGTTACGGCAATAGCTATAAAGATTTTTCGTCAAGATTCGGCTGGGATAGCAAGAATTATGCTACGGGAACACTTCTTGTTGATATCAACGGTAAAAGCGGACCGAATATTACCGGCAGAGATATTTTCACATTTATATTGACTGATAACGGCATATTACCAAACGGCCAGCCGACAAGAAATTATTATTACGAAGATGAAGATGGCGAAGAAATTCAAACAACTGATCCGATGACCAACTGTAACCGGACAAAATGTGCCGGCCAGTGCGAAGCCTGTGCTGCGTGGGTTATTGAACAAGAAAATTTGGATTACCTTCACTGTGATGACCTTTCTTGGGATGGCAAGTTTACGTGTAATTAATTTATAAAGAAAAAATAAAGATTGTAAAAAATACACTTGCTTTTTTATTGTCATTGTTTTATAATGTAATTGTGAAATAAATCACGATAAAAACAGTTAAATTTATGCTATAATAAATTACCCCAAAGCGGAAGCTATAAAGAAGCTATAAACTAAAAGGAGATAAAATATGACAACAAAGAGCAAAAAGACCGTTGAGAAGCTGGAAAAGACTTTGAATAAGTCTACGGTTGTCGACAACGCGGAACAATTGGAATTGCTTATCGAAAGAGTTAAAAAGGCTCAAAAGATTTATGCAACTTACACACAGGAACAGGTAGATGCAATTTTCAAAGCTGCCGCAACAGCAGCTGACAAAGCACGTATTCCTTTAGCCAGAATGGCGGTTGAAGAAACCGGAATGGGTGTTTTGGAAGATAAAATTATCAAAAACCATTATGCATCAGAATACATTTATAATAAACACAAAAACGCAAAAACCTGCGGTATTATCAGTGAAGACAAAACCAACGGAACAAAAGTTTTTGCGGAACCTTTAGGCGTTATCGCAGGTATTGTTCCTACAACAAACCCGACATCAACTGCAATTTTCAAATCATTAATTGCATTAAAAACAAGAAACGCAATAATTTTTTCACCGCACCCGAGAGCTACAAAATGTACAATAGCAGCAGCGAAATTAGTTCTTGAAGCTGCGGTAAAAGCAGGTGCTCCGGAAGATATTATCGGCTGGATTGATGTTCCGTCGATTGAATTGTCAAATCAATTGATGAAACACGAATCTATTGCCTGCATTTTGGCAACAGGCGGTCCGGGAATGGTCAAGGCTGCTTATTCATCAGGAAACCCTGCATTGGGTGTAGGTCCGGGTAATGCTTGTGCGGTTATTGACGAAACCGCTGATATCAAAATGGCTGTTTCATCAATCATTATGTCAAAAACTTTTGATAATGGTATGATTTGCGCATCAGAACAATCAGTTGTTGTAGTAGATGAAATTTATGAAGAAGTTAAGAAAGAATTTATCTATAGAGGCGCTCACCTTTTGAGTTCTGCAGATGAAAAGAAACTTATGGACCTGCCGTTTATTGATCCGAAACGCGGAACTGCTCATCCTGCAATTGTAGGTCAAAGTGCACGCAAGATTGCTGATCTCGCAGGATTTAAAGTTCCTGCAAATTCAAAAATATTGCTTGCGGAAAGACCAAAAGTTGATTGGGAAGATCCGTTTTCAAGAGAAAAATTGTCACCGATTTTGACAATGTATAAAGCAAAAGACTTTGAAGAAGCTGCTGAAATGGCTTATGAACTTGTTTTAAAAGGCGGTGCAGGCCACACAGCTGACCTTTATACTGACGCACGTCATCAGGAAAGAATTGACAGATATGCAGAAAAAATGCCGACCTGCCGTGTATTGATAAATTCACCTTCAGCACAGGGCGGTATTGGTGATTTGTATAACTTCAAACTTGAACCGTCACTTTCATTAGGCTGCGGTTCTTGGGGTAAAAACGCAGTATCAGGTAATATTGGTGTTGAACACTTATTAAACTACAAAACTGTTGCTGAAAGGA
>CALUQQ010000090.1 GCA_944322955.1 Candidatus Gastranaerophilales bacterium | reverse complement strand
ATGAAAAGTTTCAAAAAAGTGGTATAATAATATTAGAGGAGATAATAAATATCTGCCTGAACCCTGTACTGACAGGAGGCAAAAAGAATATGACAGATTTACAATTTCAAAACGATTTAGAAAAGTTAATCGCAATCTTGCCCGAAAAGGTTCGAAAATACATCACCTATGAGAGTTTGCAAGATGTTATAGAAATCGTTTTGGATATTGGCAGAGTCCCGGAGATAAGACATTCTTCCGGGAAAATTGAGTATCTTGGTAAAAATGAAGTTACTGACGAAGATATTGCATTTATAACGCAAAGAGTTCAGGAATTTACATCGGATAATCGTTCAGGCATACCCGGAACACTCCATAGGATTAGTGCGATAAGAAACCGTCAGGGCAAAATCATCGGTCTTACCTGCAGAATCGGCAGAGTTGTTACGGGTACAATTGCTTGTATAAAAGATTTCTGTATGCAAAACAAAAGTATATTATTTTTGGGCAGACCGGGCGTCGGAAAAACAACAAAACTCAGAGAAATCTCAAGACTTGTTGCCGATGAACTCGGAAAGCGGGTGGTGATAGTCGACACGTCAAATGAAATTGCCGGCGACGGTGATGTTCCGCACCCGGCAGTAGGCCATGCACGTCGTATGCAGGTCCGCCAACCGGAATTTCAAAAAGACATAATGATAGAAGCTGTTGAAAATCATACACCTGAAGTTATTGTAGTTGACGAAATCGGTACCGAAGCCGAAGCTCAAGCAGCCAGAACAATTGCAGAGCGCGGCGTTATGTTGATTGCAACTGCCCATGGTAATACTTTGGAAAATTTAATCAAAAACCCGACTCTGTCAGATTTGGTCGGAGGAATTCAATCTGTAACCTTAGGCGACGATGAGGCAAAACGCAGAGCTTCACAAAAAACCGTTCTGGAACGCGAAAAACAGCCGACTTTTGATATTGTTATAGAAATTCTTGACAGAAATACACTCGCGGTTTACAAAGACACAGCAGAAGCTGTAGATTATATTCTTAGAGGCTGGCCGATAAGACCTGAAATCAGAAAAGTTGATCAGTCTTATGAACACCACGAACCGACTATTGCAGAAGAAATCCAAAAACTTGAACAAAAAATACCGGATTCTTCTGAAAGTCTAAAATTCAGTTTTAATAGGAAAGATTATACAGAAAGCGTCAAAGCATTTAAGAAAATTTACCTTTATGCTGTGTCAAGAAGTATTGTTGAAAAAGTAATCGAAAGACTTGATTTGAATGCGGAAATTACTCGTAGTATTGAAGATGCTGATATAGTAATAGCTCACAAGAACTTTGCAAAAGGCGGAGCAAAAGTTTTAAATACAGCAAGTGATTACAGACTCAGAATTTTCTACGTAAAAACAAACTCGATGGCACAAATTCAAAAGGTTTTGAAAGAAGCACTTGATGTTCCGGAGTCAAATGAAACTTTACGCGGATATTATGATGATGCAGAGCGGGCTTTGGATGAAGCAAAAGCTGCAATAAATAAAATCCTTGCAGGCGCGGAACACGTTGAACTTCAGCCGCAAAACCATCAGATTAGAAAGCTTCAGCACGAACTTGTCGAACAGCATAACCTTGAAAGTCAATCTGTCGGCGAAGGCGACCAGCGCCATTTGAGAATTGTTGGCGGCCGGGATATGCAGGATAGAAGTGCTTAATGTGAATATTTGTTTCGTTTTTTTTAAATACCGGCAAAATTTTTTTTGTTTTCCTTTAATATAGAATAATAAAGGAGAAATTATGGAAATAAAACCGGTTAGAAATTTAGACAACGGTAGAGTAGAATTGGTTTATAAAAAGGAAATTTCCAAAAAAAATATTGTTAAAAGACATTTTTCCCTGCCGGAAGATAAGGTTGATGAATTCACGGCGGATTTTAAAAAACAATCGAAAAATAATTTTGTATATTCATTGGCTGGTATTATTTTATCTTCCGTATTAGGTGTTTTTCTTGGCGGTAAGGTCGCCAAAAAATCAATTTTATCGTGGGCGGGAGCAATAGCAGGCGGTGTAGCATTTGCATTTGGTGCTATAAGTGTTGCGGGCAGACAGATTTATAAAAATCAACAAAAACTTTTTGCTAAATATGACGTCAAAGAAATGTTTTATTTAAAAACAAACAATTCGGCACAAAACCAGGAACAAACCAAATCTCAGCCTGCAGAGCAGCCCGAAATTTCTTCAAGTAAAACTTTAGCAGGAGCATAACCAGGCAGAATATCAAGGCAAGCCAAAAGCGCCTTTTCGCATTGTTGAATATTGTTTTCTTCCCTAAAGATCTGAGCAAAAATATAATGTAATTCCGGATCTTGATAAAAATTATCTCTTGCCTTGTTTAAAAAAAATAATGCCTGAGGTTTTAAACCGTTAGTTAAAAACACCCGGCCTATAAATTTATACACTTCCGGATTTATTGTAAACATAAAATCCGCATATCGTACAATTTTTTCAACATAATCGCCTTTACAGTAATTGATAAGGATATTCAAATCTATTTCTAAAAAGTTTCTAAGCTCAAAATATGTAGGATACCTGGCAACGCATCCGTTTATGAATTCAATCATAACCAGTCCCCAGTGTGCTCTCAAATCGGTGTCTTCCAGCGATTTAAAAATGTCATAAGCATTTTTTAGATTATCAAGTATAATTTCACAATATGCCAGCTCAAGTTTGTAATTATGATTTTCAAAAAACTTTTTGCAGCCTTTAAATCGGGCTGCAAGAAAGTTTTTTTTTGCTGTTGTATAGTCCAAAATCATATAATACTAATAATTTTTGTTATCATTTGTCATTGTGAAATCCGGAAGCATTGAATTCATCATCATACTCTGAATAATCTGAGGGTCTATTTTTTCACCGTTTTGATACTGGTTAAGTAGAAAAGGAACCATATTCATCATTGCATTATTATTGTTATTATTGTTTTGTAACAGCATACTGTAATCGTTATACTGGTTAGGCATTGCTTGTGGAGTTATTGAAACTGTGACGCCTGCATCTTTGAGTGTTTGGATTGCAGAAAGGATTTCATCATCCGAAACAGTATTTGCTGCAAGTTTGTCGTCGTTTAAGAGTTCACTTTTACTGTCAAATTCTTGAATTTCTTCAATGTCTTCTTGATCTAATTCTTCTTTATTATTTATTGTTTTTTGGATATTTTCCAATTGTTTAAGCTTAAATTGCTGATTAAGTTCTTCTGAAAAACCGTTGCCATAAGGCGCTTTTATAAATATATCAAGCGGGGTGTCACTTTCTGCCGCTTCTGATTCATCAACGCAGGCAGGGCCTCCGATAAGACAATCACGCCCTTTTGTTGCATATTGTGTAAGCATTGCATCAGGGTTAAGCTTAATTACTTCTTCATATGCTCTGACGGCCTGTTCTTTATTGCCTACACGTGAATATGCCATTGCCATATAATAGTATACTACTGGATTTGTCGGATCTTTTTTTACTAAAGAAATCATTTCTTGCAAACAGCCTGAATAATTGCCTTTTTTATATTTGTTAATTGCACTTTCAATTGTTGCTTTCGGATAATATACTGTTTCCGTTAACCAGGCCGGTTCGGTATTATTGCTGTATGATTTTGAACCTTCAGCGTCTGTTTTTTCTGTGTCGTCGGTTTTATTCTGTTCGGCATTTTCAGTTTTATTTTTATCGTTTCTGTGAATATCATCGTATAAATTGTAGCCGAAAGGTCCTTTTGTTTCTTTGCCTAATGCGGCATAGGCGGAGCTTGTAGCAAGCAATAATGATAATAGTAATATTAAAGTCTTTTTCATATATTTGTATCCTTTTTATTTATTTTATAATGATTTGTTTCCATAAATCAATTATATAACATTTTTTTGAATATTTACTAATATAAATATATGAAATTATTTAATAATATGACGTTTTTTGTATAAAATAACAAAAAATATTATTATAAGCAGGGTAACACCTATAATAACAAGCTCGATATACTGTTTTATGGCTTCACCGAAAAACATCAAAACAATACTTACCAGATAAAATCTCAACCCTCTGCCGACAAAGCTTGCAAGAATAAATTGCGGAAAATTCATATTCAAAATGCCGCTGGCAATAGTAAAAATTTTATAAGGAATTGGTGTAAATGCAGATAAAAACACCGCAATTGAACCGTATTTATTGTAAAGTTTTTCGACATTATCAAATTGTTCATGTTTATTTCTAAACAAAAAATTAAATACCGGCCGGCCGCCCCAAAAACCTATCAAATACCCTACAACGCCTCCTAATGCTGAAAAAATGGTACAAATTGTAGCATAATACAAAGCCCGTTCGGGTTTGGCAAGATCCATTGCAATTAACAAAATATCCGGCGGAGGAACAAGGAAAAAACTTTCTATAAAAGAATTTAAGGCTAATCCCTGAACGCCCAGACTTTGAAATAAATTGTTCATTTGTGATAAAATTTCGTGCATCTTATCCTCTTTCCATGCTAAATTCACATCCGCAGTAATTTTGTCTGTATAAATTAAGTTCCTTTGATATTTTATTTGTTTTCAAAAATCCGTCTTTTTTCTTAAAATCTATTGATTTGTATGTTAAATTATAATTTTTTGCGATTTTTTCACCAATTTCGTTTAATTTTTGGAAATTTTTGTGCGGACTTATGACAATTGAGGTCGTAAATTCATTGAGACCTAATTTTTTTGCGAGTTGTGCTGTTTTTAGAAGTCTTAATTCAAAACATTTGTCGCAGCGTCTGCCTTTTTCGGGTTCATTTTCCAACCCTTTTGCAGCGGTATAGAATTCTTCCGGCAGATATTCGCCTTCTATAAGTTCGCACCCGTGCGCTTTACACAAAATACGTTCAGCTTCAAGGCGCTTCAGGTATTCACTTTCGGGATAAATATTCGGATTATAAAAATACACAACAGGAGAATATCCCATCTCTTTTAATAGAGTTACGGGATATCCTGAGCATATTGCGCAGCAGGCATGTAAAAGTATTTTATTTTTCAATTCCGCCTTCATCAATTACCCATTGTTTTAATTCTGTATAAGATTTTATTCCGACTTTTGATTTACCGTTAATTTCGGTACTTGGTGTGCCGTTTATACCCTGAGAATACGCCTTATCAATATCTTTTTGAATTTTATGCATTGTATCAAGGCTGTTTGCATCCTCTAGAAGTTTATCAATGTCGAGATTTAAATTTTTTGCAATTTCAATTATTTCTTTTTCGGATACAGGTTGTTTTTCAAATAATTGAGTATTCATATCCCAGAATTTCCCTTGATGTTCGGCAGCAATTGCATATTTTGCCATCATACAGGAGCCTTTATGAAATTCGTTTCTCAAATATTTGTTGCATTCCGTGTCTAAAGGCATGTTATGATGCACAATTTTAACATTTTTTATCTCTTTAGCAAGTTTATGAATCATAATATTGTAGGAATAACACATCGGGCACTGGTAATCAGTATAGGCGTGCAAAACAACTTTTGCATTTTCGGCGCCCAAAAGATTCCCGGATACAGCATATTTATTCTTTTTCGGACGTTTGAATTCTTTAAATTCTTTTTGTCTTTTAACCTGCGGCGCGAATACATAAGAAATACCGGTATAAGTTAAAAATGAGGCGGCAATTAATGCAACAACACCAAATGCAATTGCATGTGGCTTAATTTTTAATGCATCTCTAAAATCAATAAAGCTATCCTTAAATGCCTGTTCAAATCCTATATCACGTGCTGCAACCACACCGATTAATAGATTTAGAAGATATGTAAACGCACAAAGTACGCATAATTTTTTAATTTCAAAAAGGCTTAAACATAATAAAATCATTGAAATTGTAAATGAAATTACTCCGAGTGCCGCAATATATGAATAAGGATTTTTAAATACTTCCAAAAATTTTAAAAATTTGATATTTTTAAGTTTGTCTGCAAAAAGCAGCATTGTAATAAATGAATACAAAAACAAACCCCAATATGCAAGCGGAATTCCGAAGAACTGGGATTCTGTGGTTTTTGCAATACCGTCACAGTCGATAAAATCATTTACTGAACAAAAACTTGCCAGTGCATACGGATTAAAATTAGCATTATAATAAATAATCGCAAGTTTAATAGTGGTCACAATACCAATTAATGTCAAAATTGATATAGACAATTTCTTTTTATCAATAGTCATCTTTTTCTCCCCTTATTCTTTAGTACTATTTTACACGCCTGAATGTGATAAATCAATAGCACAAAGCAGGAAAAAATAATCCCCCTTAAGGGGGATTATAAAAGTTTAATCACATTTGTGTTTGCCGTCCCAACTCAAGTCGTTACAGTGCAAATAATCCATATTTTTATTGTAAATTACCCAAGCAGCACAGCCGTATCCGTTATATTCATTATTGGCATCCATATTACAATAATCTTCAAAAGGTCTTACAGGATCATCATCTTTACCTATAGGTACAATGCCGTCACTTTTCATATAAAAATAGAAAATGTCTTTGCCAAAAGTGTTAGGCCCTTTAAGGCCGTTTATGTCAATCGAAAAATCACCGCAAGAGGTGGTATTGCAAGGAATGGCTAATGTCCCGCCGCGTATGATTATTCCGTTTGCAAGATTAGAAGTTGAGAAATGTTTAAGGTCAGTTTTCTTTTCTGCGCCGTTTAACACATAAACATGATCATATTTGGGACAGCTTTGATCACTACCATTGCATCGTGATACTACTTTTAAATATGAACCCAAAAGATCGTGAAATGCTTCAGCATTTTTTATTCTGTTTTCATCAAAAGTTACTTCACCTGTTTCTTCGTCAATTTCAAGGGGACCTGCCGGTTTTAGATTTGGGAACCAGCCGGAAATAGGGCCTTTTTCAACTTTTGCAAGGGCATAAGCATTAGACATTATAGCATATGCATCGGTTAATTTGGTGACGGTTTGTTTTTCCTGATAATCCGTGATTAAAGTCGGAATAGTCATAGCAGCCACCACGCCGATTATGCCAAGAGTAATTAAGACTTCGGCAAGAGTGAAGGCGGCTTTTTTTGAAGTGAATAAGGTAATAGGGGAATAAGAGAATAAGTGTTTTCTGTGTGCTTCGCTCACATATTTGTCGTGCTGAACTTGTTTCAGTATCTCATTAACTTTTTGAGATCCTTCGGCTATCGCCTCAGGATGACATGACAAGCTCCACCAATATTTAGTGTGTTGTTGTGCCTCTAGTACATCAGGATGACATTTTTTAATAAAATCCTTAAAACCTAAGCTCTGAGCCAATCTCGGGGGGGGGTGGCTTGCTGAACCGCTTTTGTAGTCTTTGTTTTCATGCTTTTATCCTCCTATTTTCTTTTATTAAATATTATTTTTCGTTTTTTGTCAAGTTCGTATTTATTTTATCTTGAAGTCCTAAAAATTATGTGTTAAAATGCTTTTACGGGAGAATTAATGTGAAAAAAAATATTTTTAATACTTTTTTATCTAAAATTGATGACTTTCCGTTATGGATTAAACAGATTATTTTTTTAAGATTGTCTGATGATATAAAATCGCAAGTGTGCGAAAAATTTTTGCAGGAAAAATCCGAAGACATATTTTCTCTATACAGCCCTACTTTAACATTCAAAGGCAGCGAAGAATTAAAAAACAGAAAATGCGGCTTGGATTTGAATATATATAATTTTTTGGAATATTGTGAAAATAATTTAAGTATTTTAGAAATTTCTTTGAATACATTTTTATCTATGGAAGAGGTCGCTAAATATTTTATTTTTTGTATTGAACAGGGATATATTGAAAGACCTGTGAATATTGAAATTGATGCAATGGCAGGTTTTATTGCGGGTAAATTTAGAACGGGAGAATATTTTAAAGAAAAAGGGATAATCTCCGATGAGCAGCTTGAAAAAGCCGTTGATATAAGTGCAAAATCTCGGAAAAAATTTGCGGAAATACTTGTTGACATGGGCCTTATCACTCAGGATGACGTCAGTGTAATGCTTACTTTTAAAGAAGAAGCTAAAAAACGTTTTGTGTTAGATTACAATGCTGTGCCTCAAGGCAAGAACGAATTTTGCAGCAAAGAAGATGAGTACATTAAAGAAATAGAGGAGCTGAAAGCTGAAAATGAAAAACTTAAAAAAAGGATTATTCGGCTTTTGGAAATAGTAAGAGGCAATGATTAAGACTTTTCCTGAAAAATTGGCGGAATATAAAAGAGATGGGCTTATAGAACAGGAACATTTCGGATTTATAGTTCACTGTAATAAAGAAAAAATAATCGGTTTTGCAGGCGAAACCAATAATTATCCGTTTTATTTAAGATCATGTGCCAAACCTTTACAGGCAAGTCTTTTGATTGATTTTGGCATGGATAAATTTTTTAATATGACGGAAGATGAAATTGCTATTTGCTGCGCATCTCACGCCGGTGAAGAAATCCATACCCGCGCGGCACAAAGTTTGTTAGGGAAAATCGGACTTGGTTCGGATGCTTTAAAATGTGGTCTGCATAAACCTTTATCCAAAACTGAGCAAAAAAAGTTACTTTTGAATGGCGAAATTGAAAATGTTTTACAAAATAACTGTTCAGGAAAACATATAATGATGCTGGGATTATGTAAAATGAACGGATGGGATTTATCGGCTTATGATGATATTAATCACCCACTGCAAAAGCTTATTAAACAAAAGATATATGAACTTTGTGATGTCAGGCAGAATTATCCGGTAACGTATGACGGCTGCGGCGTTCCCATACATTCAATGCCGCTTTTTAATATGGTGAAAGGCTACTTAAATTTGTTTTGTAATCCTGTATATGAGAAAATTACATCCGCTTTTTTAAACAAGCCTTATATAATAGGCGGAGAGGACAGAACCGATACTAAAATTATCGAGAATTCAAAAAATATAATAGCAAAAGTCGGCGCAGGCGGGCTTTGTATTGTTGTAAATATTGAAGTACAGGAAGGTTTTGTGGTGAAAATCTGCGACAGTGACATGAAAACAAGGGAAATTGTTGTTATTGATACATTAAAAAATCTTCACTGGGCAGATATTCCCGTTGATAAAACAATTAAAACTATTCACGGGAAAATAGTCGGTGAGATTGTTACTAGCTTTTGAGTTTTATCCAGCCTTTGTCTATAAATTCGCCTAAGAATTTTTTGGCATATGCATTATAATCAACTTTTGTATTTTCCATTTGAATATTTTTAAATCCGCTGTCATAGAGATGCTGAACGGAAGTCATGATATTTTGTATATCTTGTTTTGATAATTTTGAACCTTCAATAAATTTTGATATATCCATAAATCTTCTTTTGGCAAGTCCCGGAAGAACCTGTTTTTTGCCGTTTATTGTACCGCAGGCATGGTCCATCTGCCGTGCAGCTTCCGCGTAATCGTTATTTCTCAGCGCTTCACATAATTTGGGGCTGCTTTGCAGATTCCCTGTGTTGAATACAAGTCCGTATAATGCTTCTTTTTGTACCTGTGAAAGATTATCATAGGCATCTTTACCAATGGCAGTACGAATTTTATTTTGTGCATCAAAAATATCTCGTGCAAGAAGACTGTATATCTGGTTATCAGAAAGTATTTTGCCTTGATAAAAAGAGGTGTCCCCATGCGCTTTTGTGTTATGGCCTATGCCTATTGTCGGGATCCCGCAGTCATCGTTATATAAGCGGTTGTGTTTTTTCTCTATGGAAATTAAGTCGTTAATAAATTCTTCGCTGACTCCCGTTGCATCAATTACGGCTTTTTTAGAGGCTATTATCCGTATGGTTTTTATTTCTTTATCCGTAAGTCTGTCTGTTGATTTAATCCTTTTAAGATTTTCATTATAAATAATTAAATCTTTTACGGGAATGTTATATTTTTTGGAAATGTCATTCAACGTGTCATTTTTTCTGACTTTATGTACGACAATGCCTCTGCCTGAGGAGATAGTATTTTCTGCTGAGGTATTTGGTCGGGGCGTATTTTTTAAAGGTTTTTGTGCTTTTGAAAGTTTTTCAGATTCTTTTTCGTCAGGTATTAGAAGTTTTTGTCCTGGTTTTATGTGTTTTGGATTTTGGATGTTATTTTTATACATTATCGCTGCTGTTGGAACTTCGTATTTCATTGCTATTTCCGATAAAGTATCGCCGGATTTTACAGTATAAGTTTTTTCTGTCTGTGGCTCGGCTTTTGTGTTTTTAAGTTTTTTTAGTCCTGAAATTTCATCTTCGGAAGGGATTTCAATAATTTGATTTTTAAAAATTTTATCATCATCTTGGATATTGTTTTTAAGCATAATAGCCCACATAGGGACGTTGTACTTTTCGGCTATTTTAGAAAGCGCTTCACCGTTTTTAACGGTGTGGGTTGTCTTATGCGGCTGATTTGTTTTATCATATTCAGGCATTTGCTGCTGTTCAGAAGTTTTTGCTGAAATATCTTCAAGCTTCTGTCCTGCAAGTTTAGGTACATTGAGTATGCTGCCGGTTGTTAAAGTGTCTTTCAAGTCAGGATTTAATTCTTTCAGCATTTCAACGGTTATGCCGTGAGCTTTTGCAATTTGTTCAAGTGTGTCACCGGATTTTACCAAATAGCCCGGCACTTTAAAAATTGTTCCTTGTTTTATATTATTTAAATCAATTTCAGGATTTAATTTTGTCAATTCTTCTCTGAAAAGGTTAAATTTTGTCATTATTGAATAGGCACCTTTGCCCTGTTCAATTGTCCAGCTGCCGAAAACTTTGTTTTGAACTTCGACTGTCGGAATTTCAGAGTTGGGTTTGTCGGTAATTTTTATTATTGAACCGACTTGTATAATTTTATTACCGTTTTTATCTGTTTTTAAGTCAGGATTGAGTTTGATAAGATTTGCAACCGTTGTCTTGTAACGATTTGCAATACTGTAGAGAGTTTCTTTAGGCCGGACAAGATGACTTCCGGGAGGTACATTTATTGTGGAATCTATAGCAACTTCATTTGTCTCTTTTTTTAATTTTTCAGGATTTTGTTTCACTTGGGTATCGTCAGACTCCGGATTAGAAGAGGAGTCTGTGTACGGTTTTTGAATATATAAATTTGTTCCGAGATTAGTTATTTTCAATTATAAAACCTCTTCTACACATGATAGAAAACGGTATTTATTAAAAAAAACTTTGATGATTTTTAAAAAATATTAAGTATTAAAAATTCTGTCACCCGCATCACCCATACCCGGTACAATATAGCCTTTTTCGTTTAAATAATCATCGACTGCAGCGGTTATAATTTCGATATCAGGATAGTGTTTTTGAATATTTTCAATACCCTGAGGTGCGGCAATTATGCAAATAACCTTAATATTATCAATAGGAATACCTTTATCGGCATAGAGTTTAATGGCTTCGATCAAAGAGTTCCCTGTCGCAAGCATGGGATCAGTAATATAAATATAGAATTTTTCGGGATTTGGCGCGTCCATCGGAACTTTATTATAGTACCAGACGGGTTTTAGAGTTTTTTCGTCACGATACATTCCTATGTGTCGGATGCAAGCTTGTGGCAGAATATCAATTGCTTCGTCAGTAAAAATTAAGCCTGCGCGTAAAATGGGTGAAATTATAAGATTAATATCAGGGTCTACAGTTTTTGCCTTAAATGTTGTTAAAGGTGTTGTAATTTCTTTTTCAACGAGGGGAAGATTTTTCGCAGCTTCATATAAAAGACATCTCGTGATTTTTCGTGTTGCAATACGGACCCCCTGACTATCGGTGTTTTTGTCCCGCATAGTACACAAGTTCAAAAGTACAACCGGATTATTTATTACTCTGACCTTTTCTTTATTCATGCTTCCACTCCTTAATTCTGCTTTGAAAATCATCTCTGTTTTTTATCATATTATCAACAAAAACATCTGTTTGTTTTATGCCTTTTTTAATATCTTCCGGCTTAACTCTTAAATGTTCTGTTGATGCATCTACAACACCCATTTCGTTTGCAAAATGAGATAGTTTGGCGGCAATGGAATCAATTTTGCCAAACATTTCATTCAAAAGTCCTAAAGAATCGTGTAGTCTTTTTGGAGTATTAATTAAAATCAATCTGTCCGTATGCTCATTTTCATCAGGCGGGTAAAGTTCAAGGCTTTTTGACCCCCCGAGTCCGTTAAATTCAACCGTTGCAATAACTCCTCGCGGTAGTTTTAAGTCTTTGTCGGTAATTACAAATCTTACGTATACATTGTTTGACAGTATTTTTATATTGTTAATGTATCCGACCTGTACCCCCATATATTTCACAGGTGAACCCACTATCATACCGTCAACGTCCGGCATGAATATCTGGTATGACGGCAATTCTTTGAATTCATTATATCTGTAAATTCGAAAACCAAATATACATAAGCTTAAAATAATAAACCATATTAAAAATTCCAACCAGGTATATAATCTTATGCTGTCTTTGAACTTCATATCTCTATTATACATGGAAAAATGAACTTTTACCCCCCTTGCCAAAAAATTTTTTGTATTATAATATTATAACTGTAAACTAAGAGGAAATATAAATGGAACAGATAATTAAAGTAGCATGGGATTTGAACGAAAATACAGAAAACAGATATCAACTGGTTTATGAGATAGCTGAACTCGCTAAAAAACTTGTTGACGAAAATCAGGCTAAAAAAGCACGCGAAGATTTTGGCTTTGAAGAAAATTACGAATCAGGCTATAAAAAAGAAAATCCCGTAGAACATGCTATTATGGTTAAAGCATCCGAAGCGGATGATAATCGTCTTGTAGGTTAATTGGTTTTGAAAAGCACAAATCTTTCTGTAGTTTTGTGCTTTTTTGTGTAAATTCAGGGATATGTTTATGGAAGATACTATTAAGTTTATTAAAGAAAAAACAGATAATTTTGAACCCGAAATCGGGATAATTTTGGGCTCGGGGCTGGGTGAGTTTGCTGATGAATACTGTGAGTATGCAATTCCTTATGCTGAGATTCCTCATTTTATCAAATCTAACGTTAAAGGCCACAAAGGCCGCCTGGTTTTTGCTCATATTGAAGGTAAAAAAGTTGTCATGATGCAAGGACGAAATCACTTTTATGAAGGACATTCAATGCGTGAGATTACTTATCCTGTTAAAGTGATGAAAAATCTTGGGGTTAAAACTCTTATTTTAACTAATGCTGCAGGCGCCGTAAACGAAAGTTTCAGGCCGGCTGATTTAATGATAATAACTGATCATATTAATTTTATGGGTGCAAATCCTCTTGTCGGCCCTAATGACGATACTTTAGGCGAACGTTTTCCTGATATGAGCGAGATTTATAAAAAAGATTTGATAAAAATTGCCGAAAAATGTGCAGAAAAATTATGTATAGATATTCAAAAAGGAATATATTTTGCCTCTTCCGGTCCGAGTTATGAAACTCCTGCCGAAATACATATGGCCAAAATCTTGGGTGCTGATGCGGTCGGTATGTCAACCGTTCCTGAGGCTATCGTCGCAAACTATTGCGGTCTTAATGTGCTTGGCATAAGCTGTATCTCAAACGCCGCAAGCGGAATTTCTGATATTCGGCTTTCACATTCAGAGGTTATTGAAACGACTAATAGAGCTAAATTACGTTTTAAATCACTCGTTTTGGAAGTGCTTAAGGAATTGTAAGTATTGTTTATATGTGCTAATGTAACATTTTGTTAAGAAGCCGCGGGTTTAGTTTTTAAATATAAATTAATATTATTATAAATATCCAAAATATTGATTTTAACTGTATTTTACTGATTTATAATTTGGGCTGGGAGAAAAATGTTACAAAATGTAAACTTTTCGTAAATAGTCTGAAATTCAGGTATAATCGCTCATAGCATAGCATAGCATAGCATAGCATAGCATATTTTTTTGGTCAAATTATTAAAGTTTTTTAAAAATCTGCCGATATCATGATTACAAGGAAAAAAAGGGAAAAAGATTTCCGGGCGGATTGAGAATCAATCCGCTTTTTATTTATGTTTGTAAATAAAAATTAATAAATTAACAAAAAATATTGATTTTTGTTTTTAATAGAGTGAGAATAATGTCAATGGGTGGAGGACAATGAAAGTAGACAAAGCTCAATTTTATAGCAGTAATAAGCGACATCTACAGGACATGGTGTCATATAAATCGCTCCCGCTGAGTTCTTATCCCATGACACGAAATTATAATCCATATTATGAGAGACCTTTAAAAAATATTTCCGACGAATTATCTTTTAAAGGTCTTTCTTTTAACGGTGAAAATGCATCAGGTAATGAAGTTAAAAAACACAAGTCTATTAATCCGACAATTGTTTTATTAGGCATTTTAGGCGCAGCAGGTGTTGCATTAAGATTGGCTCCGTCTTATAAACAGGCAGTTAAATTTAATATTTCCGAATTTAAAAAATTTACCAGTAAATATATGGAAAATATCGGCGGAGATTTATTTGAACATTTAAAAAAATCTAAATTATCTCAAAAAATGTTGAAAATAGTAGGTGATGAGGCCATAATTTATAAGAAAACCATTCCGCAATTAATTTGGGACGGTTTGAAATATCCGTTTACGATTTTACCGGGTGATTTATTGAACGGTTCCGTCGAAATGTTAGGAAAAATTAAACCTCTTAATAAGTGGTCTGAAAATTTGTTATCAAAACCGTTATTTAAAAATATCAGGCAGCGTTCCAAGCTTGATGCGAAGATGAATGCTTTGCAGGGACTTGTTGAAACTCAGCAAAAATTATCTTCAAAACTTGCAAAAGGTGAATTGACAGAGGTGGAAGTCTCATCCGAGATGTTCCAGAAATCCGTTAAAATGTTTGATAAAGAAAAATACGGTGCGTATGATACAAAACACGAAAGAGCATTGAATAGACTTGTATCCGGTTTGCCTCCTGCAATATTTCTTGCAAACGATGCTTATAACCTGTCCCGTGTGATGGATGATGACCCGAAAAAAGCTGATAAAGAAAAGAAAATAAGGTTTAATCAGGAGGCGACAAGAATTTTGACAAGCGGTTATCTTACATTGATAACTTTAGGTGCATTGAATAAATATATTAATAATTCCAAATTCGGTATAATGCTTATGACAGGCGGAACGGTTTTGTTTACGGAAGTATTTTCGCGTCTTGCCAACGGAAAATTTATAAAGCGTTTGACACCTGAAGAAGCGCGTTTGGAAAATGAAAAAAATAATGCGCCTGAAAAAGAAATAAAACCGGATACCTCATTTAAAGCTAATTCTGAATTCAAAAAATCATCCGAAAAAAATCAGCAAAAACCTTTGTTGACTTTTAATACTTTGATGAAAGCATCTGCGGTTGTTATTGCCGCCGGTTTCGGAATTAAAGGGTTAAGAAAACTCAAGCCAGTTGATGATATGTTCAGAATTGTTCAGGAACCTTTCCAAAAATTATATAAAAAGTTAACTGTTATACCAGATTATACGATTACCAAAGATAATTTTGATAAAATTATTAATGTCTTAAATGACAACGGGTACAAAGATTTGGCAGCGAAATACCAAAATATTGCAGCCTCAGTTGCAGATTCAAAAGGTATTATTCATCTTGGAGCTAAAAACAGAAAATATATAAAACCTGCGGTAAATTTCGTTATTGCACCGTTTAAATTTGTATATAACACGGTAACTCTTCCTTACAGACTTGCTGATAAAGCAGTAAAAATGTTTGTTCCAAAGCCGCATCCTTCCGTCAAAACAGCTGAACAACTTGCTAAAGAATTATCTAAAAAGGATGTAGAAATTCTCGCTAAAACTATTGAAAATATCGGCAAAGAGGCTGTTAAAAAAGGCATGACGCCTAAACAATTTCAATCTTATGTAAATGACAATATTTTAAAAGCGTTTAATGTAACTACTATGTCAAATCTTTCAAACTCCGAGCTTTCAAACCTCGCAAAAACAGCAGCATCTGCTGCTACAATATGGTTTTTGATGACGGATAACTATAATATGGTAATGCTGAAATCCAACGGCAATGATAAAGACGGAGCCGAAACAAAGTTTAAGGAACGTTTTGTTCAAGAGATTTCAAGATTATTCTATCAGACACTTTTGATTGATTTATTTAATTCGACATTCAAAAGCCAGTATAACGGATCACTTGCCGGCATGAGTTGGGTAACGCTTGTTGATACTACATTAGGTGAAATTCTTACCAGAAAATCTGTTGGCATGCCGGTTTTTGTACATACCAGAGATGAACTTGAAGCCATTGAAAAGAAACAAAATGAAGCAACCGGTTTTGTTAAAGGTTATTACAATTTCATGCGCAGATTAACCGGAAAGCGTTCCATTGAGTCATATCATGTAGAAAAAGAGTCACCAGTGAATGAAGTTGTCCCTAAAAGCGATAAATCTGAAATGCATTTAAATTTTACAAACAATCGTCCGATTTTTACGCAGATGATTAAGGGTTGATTTGCAAACAGAATTGGTTTTTGTTAAACTTTTATTGTAATGACTGAAATGAACAATAAATTAAAAATTACAATTGGTTTATCAATTATCGGGGTGTGTTTTATAGTAGGTTTTTTGTTCGCTTATGTATATCAGCCGGACGAAAAGACAATGCAGATATATAGCAGCGCCATGAAAGATTATGCAAATAAGGATTATCAGAATTCTTATTATTTATTTTCGCGCGTCAGTTTTTTGTCAAATCTTAAACCTTTTGCGATTTATCATCAGGCATTGTGCGCAAAAGAGCTTGGTGATAAAAAATCCGAAATGAAACAATATCAGCTTTTATTTAATAATTATACAAAAAACAAGTTGAGCCTCAGGGCAAAATATCTTGCGGCACAGATGTTTGTTGAGGATGAACCTAATCAGGCAAAAAAATATTTTGAGCAGATAATTAATGAATATCCCCATACTGATTATGCAATTGCCTCAGAATATTATCTGGGGATAATAATGTTAAATAAATATAAAAACAGAAAAATTTTCCCGGTTTCTGTAAAAGATGATATAGAAATGTGTTTCAGGCATTATCTTGAGAAAGCTCCGCAGGGGCGTTTAGCGTTGAATGCTGTTGCTAATTGGCTTACACTGGATAAAGAAATCCTTAAAGATGATTATTTACTTATGGCAAAGAGTTATTATTTGTTCGGTGATTATGAAAACGCAAGAAGAATGCTTGAAAATTCTGATTTAAAAGACAGCTGGGCGCTTGATGCCAAAAATTCTTATGCATTAAAAAATTATGATCGTGCTAAATATCTTATTCCTTACGGTTTGCAAAATTATGTTCAATATACGGATGTCAGCGATATATATGATGTAGTTGATATATATCTGAAAATATCAAATTCAAAGACGGAAGATATTGATTATTTGTATAATATTTCAATGCCTAAGGGGAAGGATTACATATGGAATTTAAAATGTCAGGCAGCATCTGCTGATTATCAAGCTGGGTGCTACAGCCAGCTTTATTTGAATTTTCCCAATGGTATGTTTGCGTCGGAAGCTTTGGCAAATTTATTTTTTGACAAGATAAAAGCAAAAGATTATGAAAATGCATTAAAAATAGGCAGAGATTTTCTTGTAAAGTTTGAAAATGATAACAATGCGCCTATGGTAATGTTTTGGCTAGGGAAAATTGCAGAGCGTCAAAATAATTATGATGATTACATGTCTTATTACAAAAGTACAATAGCAAATTATCCGGACACTTATTATGCATATCGTGCATACCTTTCTATGAAACATATAAAAACATCAATTTTAAACGCATATATTAAAGAGCAGCCTGTTGAATATCCTTATCCAAATGTTTCAAAAAAAGACGTAATTTTTAAACTTGCTGAATTAAAAGATTACGATTTGATGATGGAAATTACGGAAGATGATTTTGTAAAAAGCTGGATATATTACCAAAAAGGTGACTATTCGCATTCAATGCTTATAGCCCGTGATGCAATGGAGAAGATATATCCCAAACCGGAAAGAACGGATCTTCGCTGGAGATTGGTTTATCCGATAGATTTTTATGAAGAAATTCAAAAATATGCTCATTCTGTCGGTAACGATGCGCCGTTGATGCTTGCGTTAGTCCGGGAAGAAAGTTATTTTAATCCTGATGCAACAAGTTCAGTTGGCGCAAGAGGTTTAATGCAATTAATGCCTGCGACGGCAAAAGAAATAAGTGCGCATTACGGATACGGTTTGATGAGTGAAAATGATTTGTATAAGCCCGAATTAAATATAAAAATAGGAAATACATATTATGCACAATTAAGAAGCATGCTCAATAATCTTGATATATCGGCAATTGCGGCATATAATGGCGGAATAGGTTCAATCGGCCGCTGGAAAAAGAATTTGAATTATGCTGATACTGATGAATTTGTCGAACAAATTCCATATTCCGAAACTAAAAATTATGTAAAAAAAGTTTTTAGAAGCTACTGGAATTACCTGAGAATTTATATTGATGAATAACATAAGTTTTTATGTATAGCGATTTACCACTATTGATACAATATGTTGTCGGGCCTTTGGCACTTTTTATGTAAAACATTGACTTATACATTAAATATTGCGTAATGTAAAAATGAATTTGAAAAGGGCTGAAATCCAGTTATAATGCCGGTATGGTCGAATTATGCCTGTCTGTAGCAATTGTTTCCTTAAAATTGTGAATATATTGATGAAGACAGAGACGGATGTTATGATAAAATTATCATAGGTAATCCTTGGGAAGAAACCGTAATTGATAAAAAACAATTAGAAGCAGAAGATAAAAAATTACGTCAAACTAAAGAAAGACGCAGCATGGAATATGTATACTGGGATTCATATACTGATTCTCCACGATTGGTAAATTAGAGAGTTTGTCGTATTAATATGTGAAAAATAATTAAAAAGCCGGTTTTAAAACCGGCTTTTGACTATAACATATTTTTTCTGATTTTTTCTTTAGCTTTGTCAATTTGTTTGATACGCTTTTCAATAGCTCTGATTTGCTGGTCAAGTGCTTTTCTTTCAGCTTTGATTAATTTGTATTGAGCATCAACATCAGAATATTTAGCTTTGTAGTTTAATAATTCATTTCTTACGTCAACTTGAGCGTTGTCAAGCTGTAGAATCGCATTTTGCATTTTGTCATTTCCTGCAATGTCTTGCGGATTAGTGGTTTGAGCAGGTGTAATTGTGGTTGTCTGATTTCCGCTGTAGCTTGCATCGTCAAAGTTTAATGGTGTAAAAGCACTTCCGTCAGCAAAGGCAGCCGTTGAGCATGCCAATGCTAAAGCTAAAGTTAATGCAGCTTGTTTAAAAGTTTTAATCATGATTAATCTCCTATTTAATTGCAATATAATATAACATATTAAATCATGCGGCATGAAATAACAAATTTGTTAATATATTTTAATAAATTATCGTGGAACTTTTATGCTGATTTAGCGTCAAAGTAATTATTGCGTAATGTTCTACAGCCTGATTATTAACATTTGTAAATGCCTTAAATGCCGGTATAGATTGAAAATTTAAAAAAGCCAATAAATTTATAAAAAACATGAAAAAACATGTCTTGATTTTTAAAAATCTTTGAAATAAGATATTACATGTGCGCTGAGCACGATGAACTTTTTAAAATAAATAGCTACGTTAAGAAGTTTTAAGAAAAATAAAAAATATTTTAAAAAACCTCTTGACAAAAAAAATTGAAGTAATAATATAATGATTACCGTGAGAATAAAGCGGTTGAGGACGAAGGGGACACCCCATAGTTCAAGAGTTTACAGAAAGGCATTAAATGATTTGCACATCTGCCTTTTCTAGCTAGCCCCAAGCACTTAGCTTGTAGTCTGCAAAATTAAATTAACTACCTAAGAAATGGTGGCAAAGGTTTTGACCGAACATTGAAAACAGAATAGCTGAAAACCCGCGTGAGCAGAAAACACTTCAAGTGTTTAAATGTGAACGCGAGAACAATACTTGTTAATTCA
>CALUQQ010000089.1 GCA_944322955.1 Candidatus Gastranaerophilales bacterium | reverse complement strand
TCGCAATAAACGGCGTTGCGGTCTTTGCCCTCGCAAAGCCCTCCAGCCTCTGCTTGCTCACGCTCCGCTCCCTCGCAATGGTCTAAAAAAGAATTATCTGCGGAGGTTAAGCTACTGCCCCCCCCCCCTGAGTGAAAAGTAGTCATAGTGCGTATTTGCGTCCATTGTTTTACCTCCGTTTGTTATGTGTACATTTATTATATCAGTTTTTATCGGGTAATGCAAGATTTTTAAAAAATATTTGAGTATGATAAAAAGTATTCACTGATGATGTTTAAAAGCATAGGCAGAATCCAGATCATAATTGCCGCGCCTAATACAGGTTTGAACAAAAAGCTTAATTGGAAAACGTTTACCTGCGGTGCGGTTTTTGAAATTATCCCGAGAATGATATCCTGTCCCATTGTTGCAAGTAATATAGGTGATGCAATCTGCAGGCCCATAAATAATACGTTTGAGGACATACTTATTAAATATTCCATATTGACAAGTTTAGCAAGCGGAATACTTGTCGCAAAAATCGGAAAAATTTCAAAACTTCTCATTAATGCCCTGATAAGCCAGTAAACGCCGCCTAAATGGATGAATATTAACAACGCAAATAAAGCCATAATTTTGCTTAAAATGGATACCTGGCTTGACGTTGTAGGCTCCAATACCATTGCTGAGGAAAGTCCCATTTGCATATTTATCATATCTGCGCCGGCTTCCACTGCCATCAGTAATAATTGCGCCATGTATCCTATAAGTGCTCCCACAACTATATTTAAAAGGATTGACAAAACAAAAGATTCCATCACCAAAAGGCTGTCGGGTTTTACAAACGGAGTGATAACAATGGTTAAAAGCAGGCATAACGCCAGTTTTACCATACCGGGTATTTCTTTTCTGTTAAAAACAGGTGCCAGTCTCATAAACCCGATCAACCTTGCAAATACCATAATCCCCGCCGCAAGCGCCGTATTAAGCGACGGAAACATTTTTATTAATTCCGCAAGAATTATGTCCATTATTCTGCCCCTCCGTTCGCGGTTGGCGGCGGCAGAATTTCAATTCCTTCGGGCGGTTCATCCAGTTTGAAATATTCAAAACCGTCTTGTGGATTTATCGTTGTTTTTTTATTGGTTATTTTAATATCCAGCGTGGTTTTTGAACCGCTAAAAAGAATATTAATTTTAGTTTTACCGGATTTATGCGGTGTTATTAATATAATTTTCTTTTTGTTATCAATTGTAAAGACGGGTTTTGCACTGACAATATCAGGATTTTCCGCAGCAGCTGATTTAAACGGTGCTTCTGAAACTATCATATAATTTTCAAATGCACACGCCGGAAGTGAGGATATAATCAATAATACTGTAAGCAATAATTTTTTCATAATTATCTTCCGAGAATTCTGTTAGTTTCCACAAAATCAGGTCTGGGCATAGGAGTTCTGGAGCTTGGCAGATATCTCATTTTTTGTTGGTTGTCTATAAAAGGAACTTTGCCCGGATTTTTCATCAAGTCATCAATTTTGGAGTTGATGTCGAATTTGTCGTTCATTTCGCCGGCAAACGGCGTTGTGTATTTGTAATAGTCAGAGGCAAGAACATAAGTTTCGTTTCGCGGAATTACATTAAACGCAAGTGCCATACCATCTGTGAAAAGGTTTGTTAAAATTTTTATAAATCCTACGCCGCCCACGATTATAACCAAAAATACCGCAAGAATTTTCGGCGCTGCCGCAATTGTTTGCTCCTGCACTTGTGTTACTGCCTGCAAAATACCTACGACCAGGCCAATACCAGCGGCAACAAGTACACACGGCATTGATATTGCCAGCATTACCATAAATCCTCTTGCTAAATATTCTATTAAAGCTTCCATATATCTCCCTTAATTATAACTTGTTACCAGTCCCTGTACAATTAACGCCCAGCCGTCAACCGCAATAAATATCAATAGCTTAAATGGTAATGATATAATCGTCGGCGACAGCATGAACATACCCAGTGCCAGAAGTATATTTGCGACTACAAGGTCTAACACTATAAAAGGTACGAAAATTATAAACCCTATCTCAAAAGCAGTTTTTAATTCACTTATGATAAACGCCGGTGCTACCTGCCAGAGGGTTATTTCTTCGGGCGATTTCGGCGGTGTTTTTTGCGACAGTTCAACAAAAAATGCCAAATCCGATTCTCGGGTTTGTTTCATCATGAATTCCTTTAAAGGTTTTGAACCTTCATTTATCGCCTCAATCATATTTTGATTTTTTTGGTACGGAACGGAACCAAGTTCATACATTTTGGAAAAAGTTGTTCCCATAGTGTAAAACGTCAGAATCATAGCAAGCCCGATAATTACGATTGACGGTGGCACCTGCTGAGTTCCCATTGCTGTTTTCAGCATTGAAAATACAATGACAAATCTTAAAAAACTTGTCATACAGCAAAATACAAACGGTATAAGCGAGAATATCGTCATAACTATTAATAGCTGTAAAACAGGATTTATATCTTTTAAAACACTATCCATTTTATATCCTTATATTTGATTGATTTTTTTGAGCATTTCTTTAATTACCGGTTTTTGCGGAAAGTCTAGAATAACCGGTAAATCTTCCGCGCCTGGCTGTTTTTCGGAACGCTGCGGTTTTGAATTTTCATCAAGTTTTGATATTAAGCTTGTTTTATCAACATCTGATGCTATCAAAAACCTTTCATTTCCGGCTCGTACTACATATAAATTTTTTCGCGGTGCAAGGCTTATACATTCTTCAACGCCTAAGAATTGTGATTTGCTGCCGGAATTTCCGCCCAGAAATTTTTTATAAACAACAAGCGCAAAGCATATCAACCCGAGCATTGCCATTGTATAAACCGTAAAATTAGCTATATATCCTCCCATAATAAGTCATCTCCTCTAAATATCTTCGTCGTCAAGTTCAAAATCGCTGTAGTCGAATTCTTCATCCTGCTGCTCGGCTTCTGATACCGGAGGTTCCGCAGTATCATCTGTTTGAGCCGGCTGCCCGGCAGTAATTTCATCAGATGCAATATCACCTGCTATTGCACCGTCTTTTTGTTGTGCTGTTACTTCATTTATTTTTACGCCGTAGCGGTCATTTACAATAACAAGTTCCCCACGTGCGATTATTTTATCTTCAACTTTAAGTGTTACTTTGTTGTCGTAAATGGATGTTAAATCAACCACCATTCCGTCTTCAATATTTTTAAGATCTCCGAGAGTTATTTTGACGGCATCAAATTCGGCGGTCATTTCAACTTCAATGCTGTCCCATAAATTATTGGCTCCCATATTATTTCCTCCGTTATTCTCGTCTGTTGGTGTTATAAGTCCTAAATTAGGGTTTAATTTTATTTCTTTTTCATAATCTCCTATAATAAGTGTCATTTTTTTGGTATTACTGTTGTCAAAAATTACAATATCTTCGGTATCAAGATTTTTTAAATCATACATTGAAAACTTTGTTGAACCGATTTTAATATTGACATCAAGAGTGCTTGTTTTGAATGATGTGTTGTCAAATTTGTCGCCTTTTGAAGTAATTGTATCGGGGTTTAAAAGTGCGGCAGGCAAAGATACAATAAATTTACCGAATTTTGCATCATCAATGTCTTTTATGATAAATGTCAGGTGAATGACGTCAAAATTTGTCCTTCTGAGTTCGGTTGCGGGGGGAGGGGACAAAAATTTTGATGTTATATTGAACATATAATCGTTAAATGCCGTAATAATTTTCGCCTCAAGATCTGTCATTCTGTTAAAATTGAAGGATCTGTTAGGTTTGCCTAATACTCTGTCAAGAATCAGGGATACTGCATTTTCAGAACTTCTGAAAAACATGTCATATTGTTTGTCAATACGAATTTTTGTGACAAAGTATGAGTCTTTATCCATCAGGGCATTGATATTTTTGCTTATTCCTATCATTACAAATTTAAAGCCGGGCTGGAAAAATTCATCAGAAGACTGCTGTACAGCCGGCGGAAATGTATTTTTATACCAGTCGTATTCTAAGTACAATTCTTTTGACGCTATTGAATTTAAAGTCTGAGTACTCATAGCCCTTCCCCATATTTACAATAGAATATTATTTTTTACTTCACATCAATCATTTAATGGATATTTGGCAAATGTCCAGTTAAAAATTTGTTAAAATTTGTTACAAAAATCATTTCGGATTTTAAAGATTCATGCCCGAAATGTCGTATTCCAACATGAATACAAGTATTTTTGTTACGAAGTTACGAAAGGAAAATTAAGCACAAATGGGCTTAGCGGCATCACAAGCAAGGCTATTAACGATCACAGCGCGAAAAAGCGATTGTGAATATCAGTCAATGCGCTATTCGCATGAAAAAATAGCATTGTCGCGGAGTATGACGGACTTATCAACGGAGTATCAAAATTCATTAAACCAGACAAAACTAGTATATGATTTTTACGGAACAGGAGATGAAACAACCCCGTTAAGCTACGGATTAATGATGACTCCGTCGCAGATGAACGGATATTTACCGATATTAGCGACAGATACATCCGGAAAAGCTGTATTAAGCAGTCAATATGCAGCGGCAGCCAGAGCAGCCGGGATACCGCAGGAGGGGTTAGGGTGCCTGCCGTCAAGTGATGTAAGGAATAAATTTATACAAGGCTTGGCAGACAGCGGCTTAATAACATCAGAAGCGGCTAATGTATATATGGGAATTCAGTATTCGCAGTCAATAGGAATGGGTGCGACGGATCTTGCGACAACGCAGGTAACTGAGATGACACTTAGTGAATTGATTGAATACTATGAAACAGGTCAATTTGATCAGATCCCGTATTCTTATAGTAATGCTACAATGCTGGAAACATTACAGGCAAACAATTCACAAGTTTATGATTTTGAAATAAGATCAGGCAGCGGAGTTGAAGAATCGAATCAAGTAACTGACGGCACAGACATAACACTGGGTGAAATTTTAGACGGTGACTATCAGATATTGTGCCGTGTGAATATTAACGCAGGAAGAAAAAACACTCAAGATTTGAGTATTGCAGCGAATAATATAGCAAGTTTGGATATATGGGAGTGGATGTTCGGAGAGTTTGAAGCTTTATTGAATGTTACAAATGATCCGAATGTCAGCTCTGCATTAAAATATGCACGATCTAAAGTTGAAAACTTATTGAATGGTGATAATTTAGGTTTCAAATATTCACAGTATAAAACTAAAGAAGACAACCAAAATGGTTTTAACGGCGTTATAGATTGTATGAACGGTGTACCAAGACGATATTCCGGAAATTGGTTTGAAGTCGGTAACGGGATGCATGAGGCTGAAGGTAGCTATAATACAGCTGATTATATTGGTTTAACAGTATATGATAACCCTAAAGGTGATAAAAGTAATCACTTCGCCGATGGTGCCTCAATCAGTGTAACAAATATAGCCTTAGCATATTTAACATATTTTGCACAGGCAATGGAAGGTCTTGCAACAAGCAGATATACTGTTGATGACGATGCTGAAAGCAGCAAGGAAGTTGCAAACAGCCATTTGATTGATGATCAATTTACCTTCAGTGTTGTGACTGGTACCGGTATAAATAGTGATCAGGCTTTGATATCAGGTTTTTATGATGCAATATTTAACCAGATTTGTTCACGTGGTTGGGTTGAAAACAACAGAGTAACTGAAAATGACTATCTTCACGAGATGATGAAAACAGGTAAATTTTTCCTGACGACTTGCGGAGATGATGGATTTTATGCACAGGGTAATTATTCGACAAATAATTTTGTCAGAGAAGTTACGGACGAGGAGGCAGTTGCACAGGCTGAGGCAAAATATAATACGGAAAAACAAAAACTGAATCAGAAAGAAGAAGTTTTAGACTTGAAAATGAAGAATCTGGATACAGAAATATCTTCTCTCACGACAGAATATGACACGGTTAAGTCGGTAATTTCCAAAAACATAGAAAAATCATTCAAACGCTACGATGCATAAAATCACATACCCGATACATCCGGCAGGTCAATGCTTTTTAAGCGTTGTTCAATCCGTCTGTACCATTTTAGATGCTGCTTGAAAAGAATTTTGTATTCACCGATTTCGCCTGTTGAAATCTCTTTCATCTGGTTGTTGCAAACTTCCTCCATTGATTTTTCAAGAACATGTGTGAATTCTTTTCGGTCAACTTTAGAGTCGGTGAGTTCAATTCTTTTGCCGAATTCAACAAGAACTTCAGGTCTGTTGTCCCTCAAAAAGCAATAGTCAATAGAGATAGGTATAAGGTTAACTTTTCCGTATTTTTTGACTGCGTTTTGTGCGATATAAGCAAGTCCGGTTTGAAATTCTATCGGCCTGTAATGCGGCGGTCTGATTATTCCCTGCGGGAATATAAAGAGAATGTTCCTTAAATCTTTTAATAATTCCACTGAATATTTTAATGCTTTCATTGCGGATTGGGGTGATTTTTTACATACGGAATATGCTCCGCCGCGTCTTAATAGCGGAAATCTGTTTAATTCTTCTACCATCAGACGGATTTCTTTATGACAAATTCTGTGGGAAATATTATATAATACAATCCCGTCCCACCAATTGCAGTGAGGCGCGTAAATAATTGTCGGATATTTTTCGTCACGATTGTAATAACTTTCGGCATTTTTGTATCTGAAAGCATAGAACCTGTTTTGCAGCATGTTGAAAAAGAATAAACTCGCAATTGTAAGCCAGAATTTGTTGGTCTTTGCAGGTTTGAAAACTTCGTCTTTATTGCGTAGTTTTGTAGGTGGTATGTCTGAATATAAATGTTCTTCCGCTGTTGTTTTCATAAAATTATTGTACTCCGACAAAAATATAAGTAAAACACTTCAAGTTCGGTTTTTAAGAAAACTTTACTATATATTACAGCGCTTTATAAAATTTTGCAAGTTTATGTGATTTATATTATACTGATTTGTATGGAAAAATTGTCACAAAGTCAGGAAGATTATCTTGAAGAAATTTATATCCAGGTCTTAAAAAACGGTTTTGCAAAGGTTACGGATATAGCCGGAGCTTTGGAGGTAAAAAAAGCTTCTGTTACGTCGGCTCTAAATCAATTGTGTGCCAGAGGTTTGATTAATTATTCACCCTATGCGGCAGTTACTATGACTGATAACGGCAAAAAACTTGCAAAACAAATTTTAAAAAAACATAAAATCCTAAAAGAACTTTTTTCTGAAATTTTAAAACTCGACAACGCTGATAAAATTGCCTGCGAAGTTGAACACTTGATTTCAGATAAAAATTTGGATAAAATAAATGTGTTTATATCTGAATACAAAAAATGATAAATAAACATAAAAAAAGGAGAAAAAGCTATGAACAACAAAAAGTTTAGAAATCTCGGGGGGGGGCGACCCTTTTAACCGCTCGTAGTGAGGGTTTCGGGGGTGCTGTTTGGGAAAAGTTACTAAGATACTATGATACTAAGGCACTAAGAAGCAACAGTCGGGTTAGAAAACCCGGCCTACAGCTTATATGTCAACCTGAGGTGCCAGAGGCACGC
>CALUQQ010000088.1 GCA_944322955.1 Candidatus Gastranaerophilales bacterium | reverse complement strand
CAAAGCCGATTACGGCAGATGAAATAGCGTGTGCAGCTGCGTACATACTGTCTTCTCTGTCGTCTTTGCCTGCCATAGCCATATTTGTTGCAGGTCTCAAGACACCGGCAACGGCAAGTGCGACAAGGGCCTGTGCTACAACCGTTTTTTCTTCAAAAACTTCAACAAGTTTTTGAAACTTTTTAGAACGCATAATTTTATCGGTTGCAGTCTCACCTAAATTATTAAAAACTTTAACGGCAGCTTTGCTCGTTTTTTTACTCGCTCCGCTGCCGCTAAATGCTACATTATATCCTCTGTTATTCTCACGCAATCCCGCACTATGTCCCTTCACATTGTCCGCAGGATGCCCCGAATGGTAACCTTGCTTTGTATCGTATTGTATTAAATGAATTTTCATTTCCCACCAATCATTAACTGTCTATACATTTATTCTAAATCAAAGCATAACAAATTTTGCCAGAGGTGTAAAAAAAGTTTACAATTATTTTTTGTAATTGTCTTATAAATCAATACCATAGTGGGAAATTCAGCTTAACAATTAGTGTTAAAATTACACTATTTGTGAAAAAAATCACATATCCAGAGCCAAATCTAAAGTTGGAGCTTTTGCGACAATAGCGCTGGAAGATATTATATCAACTCCTGTCGAGGCAATGGAATTAACTGTTTCAAGGGTTACATTTCCGCTTGCTTCAACAATAGCCTTATGATTAATTAGAAGGCATGCTTCTGTCATGGTTTTGATATTCATATTATCAAGCATGATTATATCAACGTCAGCTGTCAGAGCTTCTTTTACCTGATCAAGTGTATCGCATTCGACTTCAATTTTATGGGCATGGGACAAATTTTCCTTCAATTTTTTGACAGCTTTTGTAATTGAGCCGGCAAGCCTGATGTGGTTGTCTTTAATCATGGCACAATCGGAAAGATTAAATCTGTGCAAAGCTCCCCCTCCGGTTTTAACGGCATATTTTTCAAAAATTCTGAAATTTGGAGTCGTTTTTCTGGTATCAACGATTTTTGCCGGATAATCCCCGATAGCATCTTGATATTTTCTGGTTTCTGTCGCAATACCGGACATCCTTTGAATATAGTTTAGCGCAACGCGTTCTCCTATTAAAAGTTCTTTTGCGGGACCTTCAATATCGGCAATTTTGTCGCCTTTTTTGATTAAATCGCCGTCTTTAAAATAAAATTTTATTTTTATATTATTTGAAAGAGTTTCATAGACTTTTTTGAACACATCCGCACCGCATAAAACGCCGTTAGAACGAGTGTTAAGCGCACCTTTTAAATAATCATTTTCAGTTGCAAGGTTTTCGGTGGTGATGTCGCCAAACCCGATATCCTCTTTTAATGCCTCTTTTACGTGATCTTTTACATACAAACTATTTAACAAAGCTCAATTCTCCTTCATTTTTTGTAATAAGACTATGTTTGCCGATGTCATCCGTATTCGGATAATCCAATCTAAAATGAGCGCCTCTGGATTCTTTTCTTTGAAGTGCTGAATTTATAATCAAACGTGCAACAAGAAGCATGTTTTTAAACTCATATTCTTCTTTGTCCAAACATTTTACGCTTCTTGGGAATTTTTTAGACAGGTCATGGAGTTCTTTAAGAGCTTGAGTTAAAGTTTTTTCGCTTCTTAAAATCCCCGCGCCGCGCCACATGATATTCTGAAGTTCATGCTTTAATGCATCAATATCAATTTCTTCCATAAGCAAATCTTTTGAATATTTGTCAATAGCAGATTTTAAATCTTCGTCAATTTGTTTCGGAGTTTTCAATTCTTTGTCTTTCAAGTAATTTGCAACTTCATACGCACACACAACGCACTCAAGGATTGAATTACTTGCGAGTCTGTTTCCGCCGTGCAGGCCTGTTGATGCTGTTTCACCAATTGCGTAAAGCCCGTTTATGGATGTTCTGCCTTCCATATCGGTTTTAACCCCGCCCATAGAATAATGTGCCGCAGGGGCAACAGGAATAAAATCGTGTGCAATATCAATCCCATTTTCAGCACAAATTCTTGAAATATTCGGAAATCTTTCGGCAAGTTTTTCTTTATCAATACAGGTTGCATTTAAATAAACATGATCCGTATGGTTTTCAAGCATTTCGTTATAATTTGCTCTGGTAACAATATCGCGCGGAGCAAGCTCGCGTTTTTCATGGTATTTGTGCATAAATTCAATCCCGTCAGCATCAACGAGTTTTGCGCCTTCGCCTCTTACAGCCTCAGATATTAAAAATCTGTTTTCATCGCCGTCGATTGCAAGGGCTGTCGGGTGGAACTGAATGAATTCCAAATCCTGCAAAACAGCTCCGGCGTTATAAGCAAGTGCAAGACCGTCACCTGTTGCTACAACTGGGTTTGTAGTGTATTTATAAAGCTGTCCCAGCCCTCCCGTTGCAAGAATTACTGCTGATGAATATATTGTTTCGTATTCATGAGTCAAGTCATTAAATACAATAACCCCTTTGCATTCTTTATTTGAATTAATGAGAAGTTCAACGGCTTCTGTCTGCTCATAAACATCAATATTTTCGTTTTCGCGGACATCTTTGGTGAGTGCTTTTTCAATCATTCTGCCTGTTGCATCACCGCCGGAGTGTAAAATTCTTCTTACACTATGGGCTGCTTCTTTTGTGTAACAAAAATTATTGTTTTCATCTCTGTCAAATTCAACTCCGAATTTCAAAAGATCTTTTACAACAGCGTCCGAATGTTCGGAGATAAATTTTACGGCATTAAATTCACTCAACCCCGCACCTGCTTTAATGGTATCCGTGATATGAGATTCGGTTGAATCTGATTTGTTATCTTTCATAACCGCAACCATACCGCCTTGAGCGTATCTTGAATTGCTTTCCCCAAGTTTGGATTTTGTAATCAATAAAATCCCGTCATCAAGATTTGTCTGCTGCTCAATTTTTAATGCTGCATACAAACCCGCGATCCCGCTACCTATTATTATGATTGAATATTTGGAGTATTTCATTTTTCATTCCTCTTATCTACAACATTGTAAATCAAAAAGAATGAAATTTCTACCCTTCAATGTTTAAGTTTTTATTAAGATTAGAACTTAAAAGGATAATCGTCAGGAATTTTCCAGTGATTAAGTTCAATCAATTTTGAACAGTGCTTGCCGCCGTTGGTTCCGGTATCAAAACAGCCGTAACCGTCCGGACTGTGCTTTGCTCCTTCATAAGTTCCGTCCCAATCATAACAAGATGACGCAAATCCGGGATTATATGAATATTTAAGCGCCGGATTATTTTCGTCCTGAAATGATAAACGTTTCGGGAAAAAACGGAAAAGAAATATATCTTTGCCAAATTTTGCATTAGCTGAAGCAATAGTTTTGGTATCAATATAATAAAATATATCATATATATATAATGCAAATAGCAGCGCCGAACCGTCCGAAAAATAAACGCCTAAATAGTCTTTTCCCTGTGAAGATACCTTTTCAACTTTTTGCGGTCTTAAATAATCCGCCAGATAAGTGTTATACCAATCAAGCGCCTCTTCATACGTTACGTTTGAATCTGTTTGAGCATCTGCTAAATATTTCCAGGTGGTTGTATCGCCGTTTTCAATAGTAGACATTTTTATTGCCTGATTCATTACCGAATAAACTTTTGAAAGCTTTGTTTCAACAACTTTTTTCTTGTAATTTTGAATCAGTGTCGGAATGGTCAGTGCTGCAACTACACCGATTATACCCAGAGTTATAAGTACTTCAGCAAGAGTAAAAGCCTTTTTCATATTTTCTCCTTGATTATTATTAAATTATATATTTAATTTTAAATTATTAATTTAAAAAGTCAATATGTTTTACAAATTAGTATAAACTTTACCTATGGATATAAGTAAAGAAATAAAAAAAATATTGATAGATGCCGATGTTACATTAACTCAGCTTGCGCAGAAAATTTCGCAGTCTAAGAATAAGCATTACACAATCCAAAATTTGTCCCAAAAGCTCAAAAATGGCACGATAAACGCTAAGGAAATTGAAATTATTCTTGATTCTGTAGGGTATACGGTATATTTTATCCCTAAGACAAAATAACTATTTGTTTGCAGTCAAATATATTTCCGCTAAGCGGCCGCCTTTTTTGGAGTCGAAATGTATTTCTTTTGAAGAAGTTTCCTCCGGTTTAAAATCATTTTTCTGGTAATTAATTAAAAATCTCATAAATTCAGGGCTAAACATAATACTCCTTACACACAAAAAATAAACTTCACATATATATAAAAACATAATTTTTATAATTTTTGCATAAATTTAAAAAATATTTACAATTTTTATTAATATATTATAATCATTTTGGAGAAAGACATGAAAGAAACAGCAATTTTTGATATTATATCCCCGATAATGATAGGCCCTTCAAGCTCGCATACGGCAGGTGCCGTGAGATTAGGGTTATTGGCGAAGAATATTTATGGTGAAATTCCCCGTAAAGTAACTTTTAAACTTTTTAACTCTTATGCTCAGACAGGAAAAGGTCATGGTACTGAAAAAGGTTTATTAGCAGGTGTTTTGGGTTTGTCTGTTGCAGACAGGCGGATTAAAAATATTTTTGACGATGAAATTTCGAAAAATATTGAATATAAATTTGAATACTATGAAGATTTTAAAAAACATCCGAATTCAGTAGATTTTATATTTGAAAACGGCAAGACAATGGACATATACGGAGAATCAGTCGGAGCCGGAGAGGTGGTTGTCAGAACGATAGACGGTTTTTCAGTAAAACTTACGGGGAAGTATAACACATTGATGATAGTTTATGATGATATTCCCGGTATGATATCAAAAGTTACGGCTTTAATACAGGCTAAAAATATTAATATAGCATCACTTCATTGTGACAGGTACGCAAAAGGCGAGGAAGCTTCTATGTGTATCTGTATTGACGGAGATTTGGATAATGAAGTTATTGAAGCCGTCAAGAAATTTGACAGGGTTTATTTTGTAAGTTATATAAAAAAATTGGAAGAATAAATGGAAACAAAAGGTATAAATACATTTGAGCAGTTGTTAGAAACTTGTAATGCCAGAGGCAAACGTGTCTGGCAGATTGCGCAAGCTTATGAGTCTGAATGGTGCGAGGTACCTGTTAATAAGGTCAGAAAATGTGCTATGGAAAGCCTTCAAGCTATGAAGGAAGCCATAAATACAGGCTTAAAATCTACGGAAATGTCGATGAGCGGAATGTGTGGAAATGATTGTGATAAATTGCAGAAAAGATTTGCTGTACGTCCTGCGGTTTTCGGCAAAACTTTTGAAAAAATTTTAACCTATGCTCTTGCAACAAGTGAAGAAAATATAAGAATGGGCAGAATTGTAGCGTGTCCGACAGCAGGTTCCTGCGGGATTGTACCGGCTGTAATTATTGCCGTAGCAGAAGATTTTAATATATCTGAAGAAAGACAGGTTAATGCGCTTATTACAGCCGGTGAAATAGGAAGAATAATTTCCGCAAAAGTGTCATTAGCAGGTGCTGTTGCGGGTTGTCAGGCTGAATGTGGAGCAGCAGCAGCGATGGCTGCAGGCGCTGTAACTCAATTGTTGGGCGGACCTCCGAAACAGGTTTTGAATGCAGTGGCTCTTGCTTTGAAAAATATTTTAGGATTAACCTGTGATCCGGTATGCGGACTTGTTGAAGTTCCTTGCGTAAAAAGGAATCCCTTTATGGCAATTATTGCTATGACTGCAAGTGAAATGGCAATGTCCGGTGTGGAATCAAAAATTCCGGTTGATGAAGTTGTTGATGCGATGGATCAGACAGGACAGTTGATGTCGCCTGCATTAAAAGAAAGCTCTTTAGGCGGGCTTGCGCGTACAAAAACCGCACTTGAGCTTCAGAAAAGACTGTTCGGCTAAATAAAACTGCCAAAGGCAGGACAACACACTTAACATTGGACAATGCTTATACGTCATCCCGCATTTTGCAAAGCGAACCAACGAGGAACGAGTTGTGAGAGCCTGCATCCGTCGGCGCAGCCGTTAGGTATTGCGGGATTTAAATACATTTACTGCTCAGACAATACACGCCTATTAAGTTTGTTTTGGCTATAGTTATTGTTCTACTCCGCTATTGCGGTATTTAAGCTGCCTAGCAGCTCACGCTTTGGCACTAGTTTTTATGTAAGAAAAGAGCCTTTCGGCTCTTTTCTATTTTATTACTATATTTACAAGTTTTTTCGGTACAACGATAACCTTTATGATTTCGTGTCCTGTGATTAATTCCTTAATCTTAGAACTTTCCATTGCGGCTTGTTTGAGTTCATCTTCGCAAAGCCCTTCATCAACTTCTAGTTTATCTTTAACTTTTCCGTTAACCTGAACAACAAGCGTAATTGAGCTTGTTTTTGCAAGATTTTCGTTCCATTCAAGCCATTTTTCGTCATGGATTGATGTTTTGCCGCCCAAATCATGCCATGCTTCTTCCGTTAAATGCACCGCAACAGGCGACATAAGTTTTAGCAGTGAAACAATTGCAAAACTCAAAACTGCCTTATCTTCATCGTCAAGCTGCGGCTTTTTGCCCTGCCAATCGTAAATCGCATTTGTTAATTCCCTGTATTTTGAAATTACAGTATTGAATTGAAAATCATTGGAAATATCGTTTGTGATACCTTTGATTGCTATATGAACGGTGCGAACAAGGTCATCATTTTCTTTCTTGAGTTTTTCTGGCAGTTTGTAATCAAATGAGATATTTTTTTCATTTGACGTTATTAGTCTCCATACTCTGTTAAGAAATTTATAACAACCTTCAACGCCTGCATCTGACCAGTCAAAGTCACGTGCCGGAGGGGAATCTGACAGGATAAATAATCTTGCTGTATCCGCTCCGTAGTTTTCAAATATTTCATCAGGGTCTATAGTATTACCTTTTGACTTGGACATTTTAGACCCGTCTTTTAAAACCATGCCTTGAGTTAACAGATTTTTAAACGGTTCATCAAAATCTAATAAGCCTAAATCCCTTAGCGCTTTTGTGAAAAATCTTGAATATAAAAGGTGCAATATTGCATGTTCAATTCCTCCGACATACTGGTCAACCGGAAGCCATTTGTTTACTAAATTACGGTCAAACGGTTTTTCGGAGTTTTTTGCGTCGGAATATCTTAAATAATACCAGCTTGAACACATAAATGTATCCATAGTATCAGTTTCGCGGCGTGCCGGGCCCCCGCAGTGAGGACATGTGGTCTGTGCAAATGTTTTTGAGGTTGTAATCGGTGATTTACCTACAACGGAGAAATCAACATCTTTTGGTAACAATACCGGCAAATCTTTTTCATCAACCGGAACAATTCCGCATTTGTCGCAATATACAACAGGAATCGGAGCCCCCCAGTAACGTTGTCTTGAAATCAGCCAGTCGCGCAGTCTGTATTGGGTTTTAAATTCACCGAAACCTTCTTTTACTGCCTTTTCCGTAATTAATTTTTTAGCTTTTTCGTTTTTCATTCCTGTAAATTCGTTTGAATTAACAAGAACACCTGGTTCTGTATAGGCTTCTTCTTTGCAGTCAGACGGATTTTCAGGATTTTGAATAACAACCTTCATAGGAAGATTGTATTTTTTAGCAAAATCAAAGTCGCGTGTATCATGTGTCGGAACTGCCATAACAGCACCAGTTCCGTATTCAACAAGCGCGTAATCCGCTGTCCATAAGGGGAATTCCTCGCCGTTAAACGGATTAATACAGTGAGTACCCAAAGGAACGCCGGTTTTTACTCTGTCCGTAGAAAGTCTTTCAATTTCAGACATTTTGCGGGCATTTGCTCTATATTCTTCAACTTTGGTTTTGTTTTCCGGTGTCGTAAGTTTTTCAATGTCTTTGTATTCAGGGGCCACAACAAGGTATGTTATACCGTAAACCGTATCAGGACGGGTTGTGTAGACAGGAACTTCAAGTCCTTCAATTTCTTTTACTTTGAATTTTATAATTGCACCGTGTGATTTGCCAATCCAGTTTGCCTGCATTGTTTTCACGTTATCGCCCCAGCCGGTCAATTTATCTAAATCTTCAAGCAAAATATCTGCGTAATCAGTAATTTTTAAAAACCATTGTGATAAATATTTTTTTTCGACTTCTCCGTCACATCTCCAGCATTTGCCGTCAATTACCTGTTCGTTTGCAAGCACTGTTGCGCAATTTTCGCACCAGTTAACAGCTGCTTCTTTTTTATATGCCAGACCTTTTTTGTATAATTGTAAAAACAACCACTGAGTCCATTTGTAATAATCGGGTTTGCAGGTGGTGACTTCTCTGTCCCAATCATAAGAAAGCCCGAGCATTTTTAATTGTTTAGTCATGTAAGCAATATTTTCATCAGTCCAGGTTTCAGGGTTGGCACCGTGTTTCATTGCGGCATTTTCAGCAGGAAGTCCGAAACTGTCCCACCCCATCGGATGCAGGACATTATACCCTTGAGCTTTTTTAAATCTGGCAATAACGTCGGTTATTGTGTAATTTCTGACATGCCCCATATGAAGTTTCCCTGAAGGGTAAGGAAACATCGAAAGAGCGTAATATTTCGGTTTATCGTTGTCATCATCTGTTTTAAAAGCACCTGATTCTTCCCAGATTTTTTGCCATTTTTTTTCGATTTCCTGTGGAAAATAACTCTGTTTCATTCTTTTTCTCTCCATTAATAAGAAAATCCTAGCATGAAACTAAGTAAATTACAATTAATTTTCCCAACTTTTCAATCCTTTTCGTGGCCGAAAAACAACGTCCCGAGTACCTCAGTAATATCAAGAACTTCACAAAAGATATAGTCCCGCGTGAAAGTTTGTGTTACAGGCTTGATTCTCATGATTTGGAAATTGAAAAATTTAAACAAGAAAACGAATCCTTAAAAGTTAAAAATCAAGAGCTTGAAAAACGTCTTGAACATTTGGAAAAACTATTTTAAACATCCATCTGTATGTAGGGCAGCTGTTAAAAAAAAACTGTTGCCCTGTTTCTTTTTTTAATTTATAATAATTGTCATGAAGAAAATTTTTTCAGTTTTAATTATCGGATTATTTATTTTTACAAATGTTTTTGTGCCTGCTCAGGCCGGATTTTTCAGTGATAAAAAAGCTGAAATCATCCAAAATTATCAGGATAGAACCGCACAAAAGGCTATCCGTAAAATTCTTGAGAAACAAACAAAACTTGCGACCAAACACGATTATACCGGGCTTTTCAACCTGTATGACAATGATTTTATAAATACTGACGGCTTTACAAAAAATATATATTTTAAACTAATTAAAGATACCTGGACAACTTATCCGGACATTTCTTATACAACCGAGATAAAAGAAATTAAAGTAGACGGGGATACAGCCTCCGGCGAAGTTTACGAAACTTCATTGGCGACATCAACCGAAATCGCAGAGGGTGTAAAATTCTTTGGCGAACTGCATTCATATTCCAATGGAGTATATTATTTTAAAAAAGTTAAGGGTAAATGGCTGATTTCCGGCGAAAAAGTTTATGATGAAAAATCTTTTCTCAAATATGGCGACACAAGATTTATTGAAATGGATTTAGTTTCGCCGAAAAGTGTCACACCCGGTGAATATTATACGGCGTCTTTGAAAGTAGATCTTCCGCAAAATGCCGTTGCTGTTGCATCAATTGGACGGGACGAAATAACTTATCCTCAGGAACAGGCAGAGGAAAAATTCCGTAAGCTTCCGGATGATAATATTTTAGAGAGAATGTTTTACGCAAATAAAAACGGTAAAAATGAATATAACGTTGCCTCTGTCGGTGTTTCCAAATCTCAGGCAATAAGCGCTGATAAAATAAGAATTTATCTCGCCGGACTTGCGTTTATTGTTACCCGTGTAAATATGGAGAATGAGACCGTAAATGCATCAGAAGATAAGTAAATATTTTTATTTTACCATTTGTTTTGCTTTCTTTGTGTTCGCAACTTTGTATCTTTCGGATTTAATTGTTTCGCAGCTTTTGCACGGGTTTTCCTATACAAATGATTTGATATCTTTGAATTATGTTGAAAATACAGGCGCTGCATTTAGTATTCTGCAAGATTCAAGAGAAGTCCTTATAATTGCATCGGTTGTTGCGATTTGCGGGATTGTCGCGTATATCATAAGACATATTTCAACAATTTCAATGAAGGCTATATTTTTTCTTGCGATGCTTGCGGCCGGCATTGGCGGAAATTTACACGAAAGAATTGCTCTCGGTTTTGTCAGAGATTATTTTGAATTGAATTTTGTTGAATTTCCTGTGTTTAATGTCGCGGATATTCTTATAAATATTGGTGTTATTGCAATTATAATAATGATATTACTTAAAAAGAAATTATGATAATTTTTGTTGACGAAAATGATGAAAATACTCGAATTGACAACTATCTTTCGGGGTTGTTTCCGGATATTTCGCGCTCTAAAATTCAAGGTTTTATAAAAACCGGTAATATTCTTGTAAACAATTCCGTTAAAAAACCTGCTTATACCCTTAAAAACGGGGATAAAATTGAATTTGAAAAACTGGAAAATGAAGAAATAAGAATTGAACCTCAAAATATTCCGCTTGATATAATTTACGAAGACGAAAACATGCTTGTCGTGAATAAGCCCTCCGGCATGCTTACTCATCCGACATCAACTGAGCGGGAAGATACTTTAGTGAATGCTCTTTTATATAAATACGGCGATAATCTTTCCGATATAAACGGAGAATTCCGACGTGGAATCGTCCATAGGCTTGACAGAAATACCTCAGGTCTTTTGATGGTAGCAAAAAACAATATGGCTCATGAATTTTTGGCGCAGGAGATTAAAGACCATGCAATTACAAAAAAATATAGAGCAATTTTAAAAGGGAATTACAATGGTGATGAGGACAGAATTGATTTACCAATAGGCAGACACCCGAAGCAGCCTCATAAAATGGCAGTTGTCCCCGTTAAAGACGGCGGCAAAGAAAGTGTTACTCTTTTAAAAGTCTTGGAAAGGTTCAAAGAAGCCACTTATGTTGAATTAACCCTTATCACCGGCAGAACCCATCAAATAAGAGTTCATATGAGTCACATGAAACATCCCGTCTACAATGATACACTCTACGGCGCAGGAGAAGGCAGGGTTAAAACGGATGAGCAGGTTTTACAATCGTATTATCTGAGGTTTACAAAACCTGTCACGGGTGAGATAATAGAATTGGAAATTGAACCCGATGAAAAAATTAATAAAGTTTTGAAATTTTACAGAAACAGGAGAAATTAATGAAAAGAATTATCAATATTGTGGCATATCTTTTGGTTTTGGGCGTAATCTATATAGCGATTGCAAATGCACCCGAAATATTGAATTTGCACCTCTGGGGAATAAAAGGTACATCAGAAACACTTGGCATGCCCGAATACACAAAAAGTTTAAACCTTGCGGTTTATACATTTATAGTGCTCGGTGTCGGGTTATTCACAGGAATTTGCTGGATGGGGCAGTTTTATCTTGCACAAAAAGAAAAGTTGAACGCATATAAAAGAGAGCTGGAGAAAAGCTCTATTACAAATTCATCAAGCACATCAAGGGTTGAAGTTCTGGAAGCTAAAATCGCCACTCTTGAAAAAGCACTTGATGAAGCTTTGAATAAATAAGAGGGCGCAAATTGCGCCCTCTCCTTAGGTATGAAACGGATTTCTCCGCTAAAATGTTTTTAAGCTTCTGCTTCCTGTTTTTGCTGATTAATCAGATTTTGAAGCTTGTCTTTGATTTCGTCGCCTTTTTTCTGCAAATCAGAAACTACATCATCTGCTTTTGACTGAATTTCTTTTACAGTTTCATCAGCTTTTCTCATAGCTTCTTTTGCTGAATCGGCTAGCATTGCGCGGGTTTCTTCACCTGATTTTGGAGCAAGAAGGATACCTGTAATGGCTCCTATTGCGCCGCCTACTATAAAACCTGCTAAAAATCTTGTTGCTGACATATTATTTCACTCCTTTTCTTTTACATTTTTACTTTATTTGGTAATTTTTCAATCACCAAAAACGGCTATTTTTTTGAAAAAAGTCCCATCATTGAAACAAAACCTTTTAAAAATCCGCCCAGAATGGATTCTGATATAAGTTTTGTTTTTCCGATTACTTTTTCAATGATATCCTTTACATTATCGACACCTTTATCAGTACTTTTTACAAGGTCATTGATTGTATGCAAAGTTTCGCTTAATTCCTGCAATGTCGGTTTTAATTCGGTATTAAGCATAACTGATGTTTCGTTTAAATTTTTTGACAATTTTGACAAATCAATTAAAAGTTTTATCAAAAAACCGGCAACAACGACAAGAACAACGCTTGTTACCCATGCCAAAAAAGTAAGTCCTTGATTTAATGCTATTTGTGAAAAGTCCATAGTTAATTTCCTTTACTCTTAGTATGTGAATTCACTTTCGCCATCTTCCAGTTCTTTAGCTTTTCTAAGCTTTCTGTTTTTTAACATATTTGTGAATTTTCTAAGCTGTCTCTCTAATTTATATCTCATCAAATCTACTGATTCAAGTGCCTGTTTTTTAGCCTCGGAAATTGCAGGAGAATTTTCCTCGTACAATTTGCAGGCAGTTTCTTTCAACTGACGTCTTGATTCTTCACCTGATTTAGGCGCGTACAGGACACCGGCTATAACCCCGCCGATAACGCCTGCTATCAGACCCATTCCGAACATAAATGATTTATTTTTGCTCATATAACCTACCTCAACTTTCTTTTCAGAAATTATAACATATTTTTTTACGAATTACAAGCCGCACCCCTGTCCCAACAGTCTTTCAAAACGACTGCGAGCTGCATTGCGGATAAACATTTTTTGCTTTTACCCTTCAATAAGAATAAAAGTGCATATATCAAAACTGTTTTGATAATTGATATTTTATATTCCTGCTTTTTCTTTTCTGCGTAGCAGCTTAATTTATGAACGCCTTCTACCAGCTTTGCTACTGCATTTTTTGCCGAATTAAGACCGCCTTTTATTTTCGGACGTACTTCTGTTAATTTTTCCGAAAACGCCAGAACCTTTTTGTCCGCTTTGATTATCAGACAAACAAGATTGGTTGCAATTATCAACTCTGCTATTAAAATTGTTGCAATAAATAAATACATTTTTTCTGCTTTTGTATTATTATATTTGAAGTATAGAATAATTAATTTAAAATTGGAATACACTTATGGGACTATTTCTTAAAACAAAATTTTATACAGCACTTATAATGTCAAAATTGTCTTTTATGGGATTAAAACTTCTTAAAAGACCCGCAACATCTTATCCCGGCTACATTGCGCTTAAAATTTGTCCCGAATTTCTGGCTTTTTCAAAAAAATACATAAAAAACAATCTGATAAACGTAACCGGTACAAACGGAAAAACAACAACCTCCGGTCTTACTGCACATATTCTTGAAAATACTCATCAAACCGTAATTCACAATCTCAAAGGCGCCAATATGCTCACGGGTATTGCTAATGTTTTTGCCTTAAATATACGACCTTTTAAACGTTTTGATTATGCTGTAATAGAAACGGATGAAGCATTTCTTACAAAAGTTTATGATTACGTAAAAGGCGATATCCTCATTGTGACAAATCTTTTCAGAGATCAACTGGACAGATACGGTGAACTGGATTATACGGCAAAAATTATAAAAGAGGCAATCTCAAAAAATCCTGATTTAAAATTGATTTTGAACGCTGATGACCCGATTGTAGCGTCTTTTGCAAAACACGATAATACAATATTCTATGGCTTTGAAGATGTTGAATATCATTGCAGATACAAAGATGAATCAAATGCTCCGTCAGAAGCCTTTAACTGCATTTGTCAGGAACCCTTAAAATATACTAAAAGATTTTATGCACAACAGGGACACTATTTTTGTGATAAATGCGGTTATAAACGTCCTGAGTGCGATTATTCCGCAAAAGTAAAAATCTTTGACAACTATTCAATACTTCATGTAAAATATAATGACATATCTTTTGAATTCAGGGTCAATCTTGTGGGGCTATATAATGCATATAACGCACTTGCGGCAATTGCTGCGGCATTTGAAAACGGTTTGAATCAATCTGAAATCCAAAACGCGCTTGACACATACCATTCAATTTTCGGAAGAACGGAAACAAGGATTATAAACGGACATAAAACTCTTATCCAACTTATAAAAAATCCTGCAGGCGCAAGTGAAGTATTAAAAACTGTTGATTTAAATTCAAATATATTAATTGCAATAAATGACGACTATGCGGACGGACGTGACGTATCCTGGCTTTGGGACAGTGATTTTGAACAACTCAAAAACGCACAAAAGCTTGTTGTAACCGCAGGCAAACGTGCCTATGACATGGCAACAAGACTTAAATATGCAGGAATTCCGCAGGAAAAAATACTCGTTATGCCTGACGTAAAAAAAGCCGTTAAATTTATTACAAATTCCGCAAAAAAAGATGAAAAAATTACAATTTTGCCTTCGTATACGGCACTTTTGAAAATAAGTAAATACTAAAAGGAGAAACAATGTTACTAGGTGTAAATATAGATCATGTCGCTACGCTCAGAAACGCCCGAGGCGGAGTTGAACCCGATACAATTAAGGCTGCAGAAGTTTGCGAACTTAACGGTGCAACGTCAATTACAACACATCTGAGAGAGGACAGACGCCACATAAAAGACAACGACGTCAGAACGCTTATTCATACTTTAAAAACGAATTTAAATCTTGAAATGGCCGTAACCGACGAAATGCAGAAGATTGCGCTTGAAATAAAACCGCATTCTGTATGCCTTGTGCCCGAAAAAAGACAGGAAATTACAACTGAGGGCGGACTTGATGTCGCAGGACAGCTTGATAAAATAACAAATTTCGTTAAACCTTTGAAAGACGCGGGTATTCTGGTAAGCTTATTTATAGACCCGACAGAAGTTCAGGTTAAGGCTTCTGCAAAAACTGGCGCACAATTCATTGAAATGCACACCGGACAATATTCCGAAAAATTCGGAACACCCGACGAGGAAGCAGAATTCCTAAAACTTAAAAATTCTGCGAGACTTGCTCAATCTTTTGGCTTGAAAGTTAATGCAGGCCATGGGCTTAATTACCAAAATGTGCACCGAATGCACGAAATTCCCGATTTATACGAACTCAATATAGGACACAGCATAATTTCCCGTGCTGTATTTGTCGGTCTGTCTAAAGCGGTACAAGAAATGAAAGATTTGGTGAAATAATGAAATCAGAAGAAGAAATTGTAAAAGAAATGCAGGAGGTCGTTCAACAAATGGTGCTTGACGATTTGGAAGAAGACCCTTCGCTTGCGGATGAAATGTTTGAATGCGATTGCTG
>CALUQQ010000087.1 GCA_944322955.1 Candidatus Gastranaerophilales bacterium | reverse complement strand
TTAAAGTGTTTGATTATACCTTTAAAAAAGACAAAGCCAAAATTCCTTACGTGGGCGTGATGGCGCAGGACTTGGAAAAAATCTTTCCAAATTCAGTAACCAAAGGCGATGACGGTTATTTGAAAATCCGCTGGGATGAGATGTTCTATGGTGTTATAAATGCCGTCAAAGAACTTGACAAAATTGTCCAAAATCTTACATCACAGGTTCAAGAAATATTTGAGCAGATTACTGGACTTGATAAGAGAATTGAAGTTCTGGAAAAAGAAAATAAGCTTCTGAAAGAGCAGATAAATGAGATGAATAAACGTCTGCAAAAACTTGAAGAAGACGATTAAAAAAAGCCCTCTTTAGGGCTTTTTTTATGAGTGTCTAATCCAGTTTTCTATTATTTTCAAAGGAGCGCGTGTAATTGCAAGCGCCCAAGATTTGATGTCTTTGGTTATGACGGCGCCTGCGGCGATATTTGCACCTTCATTTATTGTGACAGGAGCTACAAGCACGGCATTGGAGCCGATTTTTACGTTGTCTTTCATTACTGTTTTGCTTTTTACGTTTGTAATCGGGTTGAAATTGGCGGTAATTGTACCCGCACCGATATTGACATGACATCCTAATTCGCTGTCCCCTATGTATGAAAGATGGCCGGCGTTTGTATTTGAACCGATTTTGGATTTTTTAACTTCAACAAAATTCCCGATTTTTACGTTATCTTCCACTTCAACTCCGCCTCTGAAGTGTGCAAACGGCCCGATTTTGCAATTTTTGCCGATTTTATTTTTGCCTTCAAGGTATGTGGAAGGATAAATTATTGTATCCCGGCCGATTTCCGTATCATCAGAAATCCACGTGCATGACGGGTCAATTATTGTAACACCGTTTTCCATAAGTTCATGTAATTTGCGTTCGTTCATTAATTTTGTTGCTTGAGCAAGGTGAAGGCGTGAATTTATTCCGAAAATTTCTTCGTTATTTTCCAAAACAAACGCATTAACTTTTAAGCCTTTATTTTTGCTCCATGAAATTATGTCTGTCAGGTAATATTCATTTTGTGCGTTATTGTTTTTTAATTCACAGAAAGCGCTTTTTAATTTTTTCCAGTTGAGGCAGTAAATTCCTGCATTAATTTCTTTTATTGCTAATTGTTCTGGCGTGGCGTCTTTGGCTTCTACAATACATTTGAGAGTATTGTCTTTTTCGCGGATTATTCTGCCTAATTTTTCAGGATCCTCAAAAATCGCGCTCATTATTGTTAAGTCTGAATTTGTGTTGTTGTGATATTCAATGAATTTTTTAAGGGTGGTTTCTTTTATTAAAGGGATATCACCGTTAAGGATTATAACAAGCCCGTTGTAATCTTCAAGATAAGGGCAGACCATAGAAACTGCATGACCTGTTCCTAACTGTGGGTTTTGAAGAACTGTTTTTGTGCATTCATAATTTTCTTTTACGAATTTTTCAACATCTTCCGCCTTATGTCCGACAATTACAAACGATTCGTCTGCAAGATTTTTTATGTTGTCCAAAATATACCCCAAAAGCGGTTTGTCCATTATTTTATGCAAAACTTTCGGCGTATCGGATTTCATCCTTGTGCCTTTGCCGGCAGCCATTATGATTGATTTTAATTCCATATATTTTCTCCTTTGGTTTAATTTTAGCACAAGTGTTCTTAAAAATATACTTAAACAATATAAAAATGTTTCAATAACAGAGCCGGAGGTGAGAGCGTCGTTGAGGAAATATTTTCATATTGTTTAGGCAGGTCTATTATTTGCTGTGTAATAAATTATGCAGGTGTAAATATCTTACTTGTATTTTTCCTGTATAATGATTTTATGGCAGTGTTAAATAAAAAAGCAGCGGTTGCAATGAGCGGCGGGGTAGATAGTTCCGTTGCCGCGAAACTTTTGTTGGATAAAGGTTATGAAGTCGTTGGAATTACCGGAAAAATGATTGATTCGCCGGCTGCTCAAAAGATTTGTGAAAATTCAGAGCGTGTTGCGGATAAATTGGGTATAAAACTGCATATTCTTGATGTGACAAAGAATTTTCAAAAATTTGTTGTCGAGTATTTTGAAAATTCTTACGCCATCGGGCAGACTCCGAACCCGTGCATTATGTGTAATCAGTTTATTAAGTGGGGCAAACTTTTTGATTATGCTGTAGAAACTCTCGGTGCGGATGTTTTTGCAACGGGTCACTATGCTGATATAAGATTAGAAAACGGTTTTTATAAATTATTTCCAGCCCGCGATACACATAAGGATCAATTGTATTTTTTGTACAGGCTCGGACAAACACAGCTTTCCAAAACAATTTTTCCGCTATGTGGCTTAGACAAAACGGATGTCCGGCAAATGGCTTTTGATTTTGATCTTCCGCCTAAAGATTCCAAAGAAAGTCAGGATATCTGTTTTATACCAAAACCTGATACGACAAAAAAATACTTGCTGAATAAATTCGGGATAAAATCAGGCGATTTTATTGAAATCGGTACAGGTAAAAAATTAGGCAGGCATGACGGAACTTATCTTTACACAATCGGGCAGCGAAAGGGTGTCGGAATTTCCGCACAGTATCCTTTGTATGTCGTTGATATTGATGCGGGGGAAAATATTGTGTATCTCGGAAAAAATGAAGATAATTATAAATCGAGGCTTGCTCTGCGTGATATAAATTTTGTTTATCCGCCCAAGAATTTTGAATTCGACGCTATGGTTAAGATAAGATACAATATGCAAGCTAAAAAAGCTAATTGCAAAATTATCGGCGATTTTATTGAAATCGAATTCTATGAGCCTGTTTCTTCGGTAACATCAGGCCAATCAGGTGTTATGTATGATATTTTAGACGGACATTTGCTTGGCGGCGGAATTGTTATATAACTTGTAAAATATTTTTGCCGGATGTATCATGTTGTTAAAAGAGGAGAAAAAAGATGTATAACCCGAAATCTATGGAAGCTGAAGAGTTTATTTCGCATGAAGAAATTTTGGAGACTCTTGATTATGCCGAAAAAAATAAATCTAACAGAAAACTCATTGATTGTATCTTGGAAAAAGCAAGATTGAAAAAAGGACTCTCTCACCGCGACGCATCTGTTTTGCTTGCGTGTGACCTTGAAGATAAAAATCAAGAAATCTACAAGCTCGCAGAGCAGATTAAAAAAGATTTTTACGGCAACAGAATTGTTCTTTTTGCACCACTTTATTTGTCTAATTACTGCGTAAACGGCTGTGTATATTGTCCTTATCATTTTAAAAACAAACACATTCCGCGTAAAAAACTCACTCAGGAAGAAATCAGAAACGAAGTTATGGCGCTTCAAGATATGGGGCACAAACGTATTGCAATTGAAACAGGCGAAGATCCCGTGAATAATCCTATTGATTATGTGCTTGAATCAATTAAGACAATTTATAGCGTTAAACATAAAAACGGTTCAATAAGACGTGTAAATGTCAATATTGCTGCTACAACCGTTGAAAATTATAAAAAATTACACGATGTAGGAATAGGCACATATATTCTGTTTCAGGAAACTTATAACAAAGAATCTTATGAAACTCTTCATCCGACTGGCCCAAAACACAATTACAAATGGCATACGGAAGCTATGGACCGCGCTATGGCCGGCGGTATTGATGATGTAAGCTTAGGTGTTCTTTTCGGACTTGAATCCTATAAGTATGAATTTGCAGGGCTTTTAATGCACGCAGAACACTTAGAAGCCGTTCACGGTGTCGGCCCTCACGCGATTAGTGTCCCGAGAATTAAAAAGGCCGATGACATTAATCCTGAAGACTTTGATAACGGAATTGATGATGATATTTTTGCAAAAATTGTTGCTTGTATCAGAATCGCAGTGCCTTATACCGGCATGATAATTTCAACACGTGAAACCGAAGAATGCAGAAAACGCCTTTTGCATTTGGGCGTTTCCCAAATTAGCGGCGGTTCTAAAACAAGTGTCGGAGGATATTTTAATCCGATGCCTGAGGATGAAAATTCTGCTCAGTTTGATGTGTCAGATAGGCGTCCGTTGGATGATGTCATTAAATGGCTTATGCAAATGGATTACATCCCGAGTTTTTGTACCGCATGCTATAGGAGCGGCAGAACGGGTGACAGGTTTATGGAAATCTGTAAGCAGCAGCAAATTCATAATTTCTGTCAGCCGAATGCAATACTGACTTTAAAAGAATATCTTGAAGATTACGCATCACCCGAAACCAAAGAAATCGGCTGCAGACTTATCGCAAAAGAAGTTCAAAAACTTGAGGATTCTAAAATTAAATCAATTGTCGAAGATGATTTAGTGAAAATTGAAGCCGGTACAAGAGATTTGAAGTTTTAAAATTTGGACTATGGTGACGCATAGAGCGTCGGGCGTTTGTTTTCCCGAAGTGAGAAAATAGGTTATATACCTTAAAAAAATTAATGCAGTCATGCAGCGGCATTGTTATGCGTTGCATGAGGTTTGCTTGTGTGCTGAAAATATTATTTGCTTGCTGTTATAAAAAACTGCAAATGTGATTCAAGTTATTTATGAGTCAGATCTGACCTATACATCAAATGTAATGAAATGTAAAAAAGAATTTAAATAAGGCTGAAATCCAGTTATAATGCCGGTATGGTATGGTATGGTCGAAGTGTAGCCATAGCAATAGTTTGTGCTGGAAATTTTTAATAAGAGTATAAGCAATGTGTGCTTAAAAAACGGAGGATGCGAGGATGGACAACAGGATACAAAACGGCGAAACAAAGCCTGGTATTGTCAGAGGAGGAGTGGCGCGAAAAGATGTACCGGCGAAGTCAGAAAGTGAAAAAGAGAAAAGTTCGGCAGCGGAGCAATTGCGGACATTATTAAAATTAAATCCAATGACGGCGGCAACATACTATGCGTCAAACCCTGAAGAAGCAAAAGAATATATTCAAGCAATAGGTGAAGCTGTAAAAGAGATACCGCCAGAAGTGGAGAAAGCGGCAGGCATGTTAAGTCCGCTATATGGATTTGTAAACGCATTAAGAAAGATGTTCAATTAAGAGAAAGGAGTACAAGATACGGGAATTGACTTTAACGGAAAGGTGCCTGAAAAAAGAATAATAGGTCAGAATGAAAAACCTGAAGTAAGCATACACAGACTTGAAAAATAAATATTGACCCTGCTGAAATCGGTAAACTATTGGGCAAAAAAGGAATTGCAGATGACGATCTTAGAGAGAAAGTTGAAAAATTTTTGGAAGAAAGCAAGCTGCCTCCAGGACTTAAGGAATTAGCAGGCAATGTAAAACAAGAACCCACTGAGGCGAATTTGGAAGCTAAGGCAAAACTGGATGAGCTGGTTTCATCAACCGGCATAAAATATTCAGATGCCGAGCAAACTATAAATGATATACGCGCAAAATACACGGATGACAAGTATTTTAGTAAAAAAATTGTCGATCCTAATACTAAAAGACATGCAGGGAGCGATTTTGCTATTTATTATAAACCTTATGAAGTAAAACAATTTAACCCGAATAAATTGCCGGAACCTGCACGGACACAATATTTTGAAGCATTAGATTGTGTAAAAGAAATTCAAGAGAAGAATTCGGCGCTTGTAAAACTGGCAGACCTGCCGTTTATTCAGGAACCGCCTACAAATTATTATACCGGCGGTGTAACTTTCTTATAATAATTAAATCAAGAGGATTCATTCCTCTTGATTTTTTATTTAAAATCATTAAATATTTTGTATGAAATCATCCGTTTTTTCTCCACTGAACGGATGATTTATGTAGGTAAAGTTAAACATAACCGTCAAATTTACGATAGAATATATATGAAAGGCAGGACAAATGTATAACAGTTTTTATCCGAATTACGACTTGGCAGGGAGAATACAGCATACAAAACTTGATACCGGAATGACAGGTATCCCGCCTGCCAGAATGAACAGAGTTGAATCAACAGGATCGCCTGATTTCAAGCAGGTTATGTCGGGCTTGATAGAAAATTTCAATGCAGAACTTAATGAACCCGACAATTTGTTAAAAGACGCAATGTCAGGTAATAATAACGTTGATATTCATGACGTTATGACTGCAATGGCAAAATCCGAAATAAGCGTAAACATTGCAACACAATTGGTAGGAAAAGTCATTCAGGCGTATGACAAAGTTATGCAGATTCAGGTGTAAAATATAGTTAACTAGTGGGACGGAAATGGATTTTCAAAAACTTCTTCAAAACAAACCTTTATTATACGGGATTATAGGCGGTATTGTACTGTTGTTGGCTTTGTTTGTGACAATAGGTATTGTGAATTCTTCAA
>CALUQQ010000086.1 GCA_944322955.1 Candidatus Gastranaerophilales bacterium | reverse complement strand
TGTTGCCATATCCTGTTTCAAAAAGATATTTTCTAAAAAGCTGTCCTGCGCGTCCTATAAAAGGAATCCCCGTATTATCTTCATTTTGCCCCGGAGCTTCGCCAATAAACATAACGGGTGCTGTTTCGCATCCGTCAGAAAATACAACTTTATTTCGCGTTTGACATAAAATACAATTTGTACATTTTTGTGCTTTTTGTCTTAATTTTTCAAGTTGTATTTTGTTATCTTTCATTATTAATCCTTTTTGTATTCAATTTCAAAACCAAATAAGCTTGAAACCGATTTATCGTCGTGTATTCTTGAAATTGCTTCTCCAAGCAGGGGTGCAACGCTTACTTGTTTGATTTTTTCGGGGATAATAGTGTCTTTTAGAGGGATTGTATTTGTTACAACAACCTCTTTAATTGGTGCTTCTTCAAGCCTTTTAAGTGCAGGGCCCGAGAAAACGGGATGAACCGCACAAACATATACATCTTTTGCACCGTGCTCTTTTAAAAGCCTTGCTGCTTCACAGATTGTTCCTGCAGTATCTATAATATCATCAAACATTACGCAAACTTTACCTTTAACATCACCAATTACATGTGATGCAATGGCTTCATTGTGTTTGTCGCGGCGTTTATCAATAATCGCAAGCGAACAGCCGATTTGTTTTGCAAAATGTCTTGTCCTTTGAACACCGCCGGTATCAGGGCTTACCGCAACCATATCATCAGGATTAATTTTCAAACTTTTAATATAATTTACCAGAATCGGTGTCGCGAAAATATGATCCACAAGAATATTAAAGAAACCTTGAATTTGACCAGTATGCAAATCCATTGCCAAAACTCTGTTTGCACCTGCAGTCGTCAACAAATCCGCAACAAGTTTTGCGGTAATAGCTTCTCGGCCGGAGGTTTTTCTGTCTTGTCTTGCATAACCGTAATACGGTATTACGGCAGTAATTGTTTTTGCGCTCGCACGCTTAAATGCATCAATTATAATCAATAATTCCATCAAATTTTCATTAACAGGATTACACAACGGTTGAATAATAAAAACATCATCTCCGCGTACACTTTCTTTAACCTGCACATAAATCTCACCGTCAGCGAAATTTTTTACAACCATAGGTCCGATTGTTGTACCTAAGTAATCCGCAATTTCTTGAGCCAATTTAGAATTAGCGCGTCCTGCAAATAATTTTATGTCATGTGTCGGATTAATTGCTCGTTCCAGCTGCGGAAATGTCATTTCTAAAACCATTATTCTTAATCCTTTCTGTTTAGCATGATTATTATAAATCTTTGAGGTGTTATCTACAAGTTTATTTTAAGTAATATTACCAAAACCCGAAAAAATAATTTTTGCTATTTCTCTATCCATAATGCTGAAATTTGGCATAAATCTTCACCGGTTGAGGCATTTTTCAAAACATGATTTGTTTTACAACCGCTAATCTCTACCTGTGAAAGCACTTTTTCGCCGTACTGAATTTCTTTTTTAAACACCATATCAAGAGTTTTAAGTTTTTTTTCTTTTCTAAAGTCAAAACTTAACGGTTCAAACGCCCAAACAACATAATTTGCATTATTAACATGCCTGTTCACATCAATATCGTCAAACCTTATTTCAAAAATCTTTTCAAAATCAACTTTTCCTAAAGGTTTTATTTTTTCAAAAATCAAATCATCCTCACGTTTAACATACTGCGGCATGCCCGGATTATTTTCAAGAGCGTCGCCTACAGATACCATACTTTTAGAAATAATATCCACAAGTGCCCATGCGCTTGTAGCTCTGCCTAAAAGCCTGCCTCCATCGTATAAATTAAAATTACGAAATGCAAAAAGTTTATTATACCCTCTGGGTTCGGTCGTAAGCCTGAGATCATAAATTTTTTCGGGATAATCCTCAAACTCCATTCTATACTTGAGTAAAAACCATGCCAGATTTTTTTTGATTATAAAAGAATACCCGAAACCCAAATTTTCTGCATTATCACTTGCCAAATCCTGCAAAAAATGCAATAACACAGCCGGCTTTAACACTAAATCAAAATCCATTTCGGAATATCTTATCTTTACATTTTCGGCAAAAACTTTTTTATTCATAAGTTAATTTTAACACAAATATTATCCGACAAAATCAATTTAGAGCTGTAAAACAAAAAAAACTCTTGATTTTTAAAATTTTTACAATAAAATAAATATAGATGAGCTGCCAGCTCAGGTGGTTAGAGCACTCTGCCGAACAAAACAGCTGAATGTTGTCGAATGAGAGGCCTGATAAGGGTTACGACCCGAAAGCTTGATTAAAAAAATTTTTACAATAGAATAGAAATATAAGGGCTGCTAGCTCAGGTGGTTAGAGCGCACCCCTGATAAGGGTGAGGTCGGTGGTTCGAGTCCACTGCGGCCCAGATAAAAGAGAGGTAAGGTTTTCCTTTACCTCTCTTTTATTTTGCAGTAGTAGGGCGAGAAGCACATTTTGTGGTTCGAGCGCGAACGAGCTGAGGCTGGAGCAGTTTTGTTTGAAGTGATGAAATCACTGAAAACAAAATGCG
>CALUQQ010000085.1 GCA_944322955.1 Candidatus Gastranaerophilales bacterium | reverse complement strand
ACTTATGAGGCATACGGACATTATGTCGACATTAGTGAGGATTCGGATTTCCTTGATTTATTAGATTTTACATTTACGGAAATCATATCTAACAAAAGCATATTCGGCCATGGATATAGTGAAGTTGTTAACCGTGCAATAGAAGAACTCAATTTCAGATTTAAGCAACATTCACTCGGATATGAGTTCGTTAACGGGGAATTGATACCTAAAACCAACGAATTTATACATACCGAAACAATAAAGCCCGCTTTGCATTTATTGAATAATAAAATTTTCGAAGGAGCCGAACAAGAATATTTTCAGGCATTCGAACATTACAAGAAAGGGCAAAATAAGGACGCTATATTGAATGCGATAAAGGCTTTTGAAAGTGTGCTGAAAAGCATTTGCCAAGAGATGCAATATCCGTATGATCGGGAGAGCGACACGTCAAAGCAATTACTTCAACATCTTACGGATAACGGCTTTTATCCTAAATATTTGGAAAGTCACTTGAATGGCATACGTTCAACACTTGAAAGCGGAGCTCCGACTCTGAGAAATAAAAACGCAGGGCACGGTCAAGGGCAAGAAGTCATTGACGTGTCGGATGAGTATGTAGAATATGCGTTGAATCTTGTAGCAACAAACATTGTTCTGTTGGTAAAGATTTTTAACGGGAAGAAAGGTTAAGAAAAATAAAGCGATAAAACGAATTAATAGGTTACTGTTAGATATAAAAACAATTTGGAGGGCATATGAACGAAATTATTGAAAAAATAAGAAAATATTCAGTAAACTTATATTTAGTAAAAAAAGTGCGAAAAAATGTATATAATGCAGTAAGATTTCCTAATGATATTGACCAACAAATTAGGGACACATATGTAAGCAATATTGAACATTTTGTTGAAGGTAAAAGCTTTGTTGAATATGATTATGTTCATTCAACCAAACATTCTATTACAAAACTTTCAACAAATAAAATATCAGTATGGGAAAATATAAAAAATAGTATTTTAGAAGCAAAGGCCAATAATATCGTTTTGAAAAAGAAAACATTTAATGATGATTATACAATGATAGTATTGGAATTTATTGACGACAATCAAGCTACTGCTGTATATGCTGTAGCTAAGTACATGAAAACTAAAACTTGGTACAAAAAAAGTGTGAAATTCGCTTTCTTGACAGATGCAGTAGTTGAAAAGAAGGATGACATTTTCGTGTTAAATGGCAATATTGATGTAATTATAAGCGACGATGAGTCATATGTTTTAATTGAAAAGAATTTTGAAGATATTTTCAATTATTTCGAAACTGCAAAGGAATATGTTGAAGAATCAAAATCGATAGTTAACCGTTGGGACTTTTTAACGAATACAGATAATTTTTTTGCAAAAGTACTAAAAGGAAAAACACGAATTCTGAAATTTGCTAACGCATTAAAGAATGCAAAAACAGATTGGAACAATGTCAGCAAGGAAGATGTTAAAGCGGAGTTAATTAATCATAAAGAGTTTTCATCTATTAACTTCGATGAAGAAGGAAAAATTATATGTACTGAGGAAAATGTGGATATAATTATTGACATAATAAAAGAAGTATACAGCAAACAGTTATTTACGAATCAAATTATTCAAACTAAAGGCGTATAATATGAAAAAAATAATAATGTATTTATCGGCGTTTTTGCCAATGTTTTGGATAATACTTATAAAAGATTATGCAAATATTATTAATTTAGTTTGTAATAATCAGCTAGGGAAAAGCGATTTGTTCAACGGATGGCTTTTAGGAATGTTTGTTGCAATATTAATTATTAGCGTTCTGTTTATTATATTGATTCACGGCAATAAAAAATTGGCAAAAGATAAAGTAAAAGTGTTAAAAGTCGAAAATAAAACTGTTGAATTTTATTTGGCATATTTTTCACTATTTATTTTAGCTCTATTAACATTTACATTTACAAGTTGGATAGATATTCTTGTGATAACTTTAATTTTGACAATTCTCGGAATTGTTTATATAAAAAATGACTTGTTTTATATTAATCCTACATTATATTTATTTAGAAAATTTATATATAATGTGGAATATAAAAACAGTAGAGGAGATTTGGTATCAAAAATAGTGATAGCCAATAAAAAAGTGAGAAAAGACACAACAATTGAAATTTATGTAAGTGATTATGAATTTACTTTTGCGGATGTAGAGGAACCTCAAGATGAACAAAACGATAAAAAAGCGAATTGAAGAGATAAACAACGGAATAGTGCCGGAGGGGTATGAAAAGACCTCTTTCGGTATTTTCCCATGCGATTGGGAAAAGAAAAAACTTCAGCAAATTTGTGACATATTTTCAGGAGGTACACCGAGTACTAATATACCTAAATATTGGGATGGAAATATAGCTTGGTGTGTACCAACAGATATAACTAGAAATAAAAAGTATATTGACAGTACAGAAAAATATATATCGCAAGAAGGATTAGAAAATTCTTCTGCAAAAATTATGCCTGTTAATTCAATACTGATGTGTTCGAGAGCGACAATTGGGCCTAGATGTATAAATAGAGTTCCGATGGCAACAAATCAAGGTTTCAAAAATTTAGTTTGCAAAAAAGGTTATTATTATGAATTTATTTACTATTATATAGAAATTTTATTAAATTATTTGCTAAAAAAAAGTAATGGCAGTACTTTTTTAGAATTGTCAAAAAGTGAGTTAGACAAAAGCGAATGTGTTATTCCCCAATTAAAGCAAGAACAATCTCGTATAGCTGAGGTTTTGATGCAGTGGGACAAGGCGATTGAATTGCAGGAGAAGTATATTAAGCAGCTTGAATTTCGTAAAAAGGCTATTATGCAAAAGCTTTTAACTCCTAAAGATGAGTGGGATAAAAAAAGTCTGTATAATATTTGTAAAATTGAAACAGGCAAGTTGGATGTAAATGCTATGGTTGAAGACGGTGAATATCCATTTTTCACATGTTCAAAACAAGTATATAGAATAGACCAATATGCTTATGAATGTGAAGCATTACTTATGGCAGGCAACGGAGATATAGGAGATATCAAATATTATAATGGAAAATTTAACGCCTATCAGCGCACTTATGTCTTATACGATTTTAGTTGCGATATCAAATATGTAATGTATTTTTTGCAACAGAATTTTGATAGGGCTGTTATGAGAGGCACTCAGAGAAGTTCAATGCCGTTTATCAAATTAGAGTTGTTAAAAGAAGCAATAATAAAAATTCCTAAGAATAAGGATTTTGTTGTTAAAATATTATCTCAAGCAGATATTGAAATCTCCTTGCAAGCGCAAAAATTAAACAAGCTGCTCAAGCAACGCAAAGCGATGCAACAATATCTTTTAACCGGAATAGTGAGGGTGTAAAATGGTTATGTACGATATAATGTATCCGGAGCTCCACGGGGCGGTCAGATTTTGGTGTTCTCTTGTCGGTATAGAGCCGATAGAGATCAGGGAGCGAATGTTCAGGTACAACAGCCGTCTTTCGTTCTATATTTTCGAGGAGGAGAATGCAAAGCATAATCGACTACATTTTCACGCCAAGATAAACAATGAAAAAGTAGCGTCGGTTTATCTAGATAATTTAGAGGTCGATTTTATGAACGGTAAAATCAAGGCAAGCGATAAAAAGACAATAATAGAATGGGTCGAAAGGAACAGCGTGGCGCTGCAGGCGATATGCAAAAAGAACGGCGGAGGTTTTG
>CALUQQ010000084.1 GCA_944322955.1 Candidatus Gastranaerophilales bacterium | reverse complement strand
TTTACCTTTAGACAGCTGCATTCCGTCAATAATACTGGCATGGTTAAGTTTGTCCGAAAAAATCACGTCGTCTTTTTGTGCTATTGCACTTGAAATTCCGACATTTGCGTGGTATCCGCTGTTAAATAAAAGCGCAGCTTCTTTGTTATATAAATTTGCCAAAAGATTTTCCAAATCTTTATAAACAGGTAAATTCCCTGATAGAAGTCTTGCTGAGGCGCTTCCGAACGAATATTTGCCGCCGACTGTTTTCATAAATTCTTCCGTAATTCTTCTGTTGTCAGCAAACCCAAGATAATTGTTTGACGAAAGATTTAAAAGCCTTTTTTCTCCGAAATAAACGTATTTTTCATCTTTTTTTGAAAAATTTTTTATTGTGCGGGAATGAGAATGCTCCTCAAGTGTCTTTAAAATATCTGCGTAACTTTCGTACATAAGAGAAGTTTAAAATAAAGTGCTCCTAAAGTCTACTGATTGTTAAGTGTTAAGTTATGTAAATAAAAATGATTCTTTTGCAATTATTAAATTTGATATTACTTTTATAATATATGAACCGAGGAGAGATATGGCGGGTATTGAAAATAATTTTTTAAAGCTTAATACGGTAGATAACATTCAAAATAACTCTTCAAAAACTGCTATTAATTCAAGCACTACAAGGAACGACCCCAGAATGAGTAAAAATGGTAGCATCTTTGAGGGGGGGGGGCACCTAGCTCTTTAAATAAGATTGGTCAATCTCAAAAAAATTACAATGTGTCTGATGCCCAAAAGGCGGCAGCTGAGGCAGAAAATAAACAAAGAGCAGGCATAGGGGAAGTACGCGGCTTTATTGGAGATTCTAAGGAATATCAATCTCAAGCAATTTCACATACGAAAGATGCCGCTTCTATTGATAAAGAGCTTAAAAATGAACAAAAAACATTAGGTGAAGATTTAAAAAATTATAATAAATTTGTTGAAGCTGAAAAAAAGGCTCAAAATAAACTTTTTGAAGAAATAAAACAAAATGATAATCAAATAAATATTGTACAAAATAAGTTGAAGCTGGAAACCGAAAAAAATAATTTAAATGCGGATGGTACTTTCGCGCCTTCAGGAGAACAGAGTCAGATAAACGGACTTGTTGCCGAATTGGATTCTCTGGATCAAACATCTCAAACTTTAAATGTCAAACTTAAATCAGGCAAAAAGAGTGCAAATTCAGAATTTAGACTCATTAGCCGATCTTCTAAAAATGTTAACAGACTTGCCAAGCAAAGGAATGCTGCCGTTAAAAGTGCTGATTCAACCAATAGTCAGTCAATTTCAAGTAATAATATAGGTATTAATATATCCCAAACATTAGATAAGACCGGCCAAAAGACCTCAGCAACCGGCGGTACTTTAAAAACTCTCGGACAAACATTAAAATCAAATCCTTATACTGCAGCCGCTGGTGAAGCATTGGATACTGCCGGTAAAGTTATGGACACTGCCGGTAAAGTTATGTCCGGTGTCGGTCAGACAGGGGTCGCAATAGGCACTATGACTTCTATGGATTTAAATACGGCAGGCGCCGGATTAGATACCGCCTCTACTACTGCAGACGGCACTATGAAGTTTGCGTCATCATCAAGCAAAACATCAAAGGCCTCAGATAAAGAATTACAAAATACTATGAAAAAATCTAACAAGTCATTACAACAGATTAAGCAGAGTATGCAATTGTCAAATCAGCTTGTGGCAGCGTTGATGCAAGATTTTGTATAAAAAAAGAGCCTTTGAGGCTCTTAGTTATCTTTTTTCTTCAATGTCGGGAATGCAATTACATCACGTATGGAAGGTGAATTGGTCAATAGCATTATCAGTCTGTCGATACCAATTCCCAATCCGCCCATAGGAGGCACGCCGTGTTCCAGAGCGCAGATATAATCTTCGTCAATCGGCATTGCTTCTTCATCTCCTGCAGCTTTTGCCTGCATTTGAGCTTCAAATCGCATTCTCTGATCTATCGGATCCGTAAGTTCGGAAAATGCATTTGCGACTTCCCAGCCGTTAATTCTTGTTTCAAAACGCTCTGTCAGTCGGTCATTATCTCTGTGAACTTTTGCAAGCGGTGATATATCGCGCGGATAATCAATTATATGAACGGGCTGAATTAAACCGGGTTCAATTTTTTCTTCAAAAACTCTTTCAACAACCTGACCCCAGTTATCGCAGTCATCAGCATTTACATTAACTGATTTAGCTTTTACTTTGGCATCTTCAACCGTAAATATTGTGTTAAAGTCAATGCCTGTAGCTTCTTTGATTGAGCCGAGCATGGTTTTTCTGTCCCATGGCGGTGTAAGGTCGATTTCATTATCGCCATATTGAATTTTCATTGTACCTAGTACATCTTTTGCAATTGAGGCTATAAGATTTTCAGTTAAAACCATCATTTCGTTATAGTCAACATAAGCCTGATACAATTCCATCATAGTAAATTCAGGGTTATGGCGGGTGTCAATGCCTTCGTTTCTGAAACTTCTGTTAATTTCAAAGATTTTTTCTGAAAGTCCGCCTACCATAAGTCTTTTCAAGTAAAGCTCCGGTGCAATCCTCAAATACATGTCCATATCAAGTGTATTATGATGTGTAATGAAAGGTCTTGCGTTAGCTCCGCCGGCTTGAGGGTGAAGCATAGGAGTTTCAACTTCTAAAAATCCTTGATTTGTAAGATATTCCCTGATTTTTTGGATTATCAAACTTCTTGTTCTGAATGTTTTTCTAACATCCTCATTAATAATCATATCTACATATCTTTGACGGTATCTTGTTTCAACGTCAGTAAGCCCGTGAAATTTTTCCGGAAGCGGTAATAATGATTTCGACAATAATTTAAGTTTAGTTGATTTAATTGAAAGTTCACCGCGCGGAGTTCTTCTGATTGAGCCGTAAAAGCCTACGATATCGCCAATATCAAGGAGTTTTAAAATTTTCATCTGGTCTTCAGAAAGATTTTCTTTGTGAGAAAACACCTGAATTTTTCCTGATGAATCCATCAAGTCAATAAACATCCCTGTATTACGAATTGCCATAACACGGCCGGCAACAGCATAAAAATCTTCTGTTTCTTCTCCTGCAGGCAGGTCTTTGTATTTTTCCTGCAAATCAGCAGCATTAGCATCTTTATCAAACACGTAAGGATACGGATTTACGCCTTTATCAGCCAAATCCGTAAGTTTTTGTATTCTTGTTTGTCTTATTTGTGCGCCGGGTGAAAGGCTTTCTTGAGTTTGTTGTGTCATATTTGTTTCCTCTCATAATAACTGTACTAATGAAATTTTAACACAAACAAACTCTGAATAAAAAATTATGCGCCCTGAATTTGGCGTTTCAATTCTTCCGGTCTTGATGAGCGTGCAAGCGCATCTTCAAGCGTAATCAACTTTCTCTTATATAATTTTGCAAGTGACATTTCAAGAGTTTCCATGCCGACCCCTTGACTTGTCTGAATCGTAGAATAAATCTGAGCGGCTTTGGCTTCTCTGATAAGGTTTGCAATAGCAGGGGTAACAATCATGATTTCCTGTGCCATTACACGGCCTTTTTTAGTGCCGTCCGGCTGCAGTTTTTGCAAAAGTGTTTGTGAAAATACTGCAACAAGAGAGTTTGCAAGCTGTACACGGATTTGCTGCTGCTGACCTTCCGGGAATACGTCTATAATACGGTCAATAGTTTGTGATGCTGATGACGTATGCAGTGTCCCAAAAACCAAGTGGCCTGTTTCAGCAGCTGTTAAAGCAAGTGCAATTGTTTCATGGTCTCTCATCTCACCTACAAGAATAATATCTGGATCTTCACGAAGTGCTGCTCTCAATGCGTTTGCAAATGATCTTGTATCCGCACCAAGCTCTCTTTGATGAATAATACTTTTTTTAGAAGAATGAACGAACTCTATAGGATCCTCAATAGTCAAAATATGCTCGGCACGTGTTCTGTTAATATAATCAACCATTGCAGCAAGCGTTGTTGATTTACCTGAACCTGTAGGGCCTGTTACCAGAACAAGACCGCGCGGCTTTTCGGCAATCTTTTGAACAACCTCAGGCAACCCTAAATCCTCCATTTTCGGAGCGGTTGAACTTATTGTTCTGAATGCTGCCGCATAACAACCCTTATCTTTATAGAAATTTACCCTGAAACGCCCTACATTATCTATGCCGTATGAAAAATCAAGTTCCCAATCCTGTTCAAGGCGTCTTCTCTGTTCATTAGAAAGCATGGGGAATAATAAAGATTCAACATCTTCCGGAGTCAAAGGCCGTGATTCATATCTCACAAGCTGCCCGTCAATTCTCGCTACAGGCGGCAAAGCATTTGATATATGCAAATCACTTCCACCATCTTTTACCAATCTTTCCAATAATTCTTCAATAATCATACTTTTTACCTTATTCTACAAAATTCATTAATGCATCATTTTCTTTTGCTGCCATTTCTATTAAAAGATATGTCATATATGCTCCGAGTGCGACAGCTTTCGGATCTAAATCCGTTTTATTCGCAGCTTCAATAATCGCAGTATTCACTTCGGGATTTTCTTCTTTTATATAATGAATCATCTGCTTACGCCAGGCAGGCATATCCTTAAAAATTTCTTCAAATGCGTGTTTTGCGATTTCTTCCGATATAATTGGCAGCATAAATATTCCTCTACATTATTATTATATACAAATTTTTAATAATAGTCCATACTTTGCGCAGAAATACTGTATTTGTAGTATAATTTCTTTATGAAACTTGAGGGATTGGAGCTTAAAAATTACAGAAATTGTGCGGATTTAAAACTTGATTTGAATTCCGCAAAAATTCTTATTATAGGAAAAAATGCTCAGGGAAAAACAAATATTTTAGAAAGTATTTATTTCCTTTCGGCATTGAAAAGCCCCAGAACTTCAAATCATACTGAACTCATTAATTTTCAGGCTGAAAAATTTGAAATTGATGCCAAAATTATTAAGGCAGATACAGATATAACCCTTTCCTGTTCTTATAACAAAGAAAAATTCCGCGAGCTCAAAATAAATGGTTTAAAATCACGACCTAAAGATTTTAAACCGATTTTAAAAACGGTTTTATTCTCCACTGCTGATTTAATGCTTTTACGCGGCAACCCGCAGGACCGACGCGATTGGCTTGACAGAGCAATTTCTCAAATTTATCCGGCGTACGACGAAAGACTCTCAAAATATGATAAAATTCGTATTCAGAAAAATAATCTGTTAAAAGAGTCTGCCAAAACCGGTAATTTGAATGAAACACTCCTTGATGTGTATAATGAACAATTAGTAATTACCGGCAGCAACATAATTTATTTAAGAAAAAAATTTTTAAAAGAAATAGAAAAAATTGCCGTTGCAAAACACCGTACTATAAGCGAAACAGAAGATTTGAAAATTAATTATGACTGTTCATTTTTAGCAGACGACGAAACGGAAATTGACGAAATTGCACAAAAATTCAAACTGTCGCTTGAGATGAGAAAGCTTGAAGAACTCCGCCGTTGTCAGGCATGCGCCGGCCCGCACAGAGATGATATTATATTCTATATAAACGGAAATGAGGCAGTGAAATTTGCTTCTCAAGGCCAGCAAAGAACAATTGTTCTTGCACTTAAACTATCAGAATTAGATATTATAACCGGAAAAACTGGTGATGAACCAATATTGTTGCTTGACGATGTATTGGCAGAGCTGGATGACATCCGACAAAATTACCTTTTAAAATCAATTAGCCCGAACACTCAGACTATTATAACCTCTGTTGATACAGTGCTTTTTGAAGATGAATTTTTGCAAGATGTAAAAATTTACAAAATTGAAAACGGAAGTATAATTTAAGCAAATTTTTTTAAGTGTTTGTTTTTATTTAAGTATGATAAAAGTAGGTAGAATTTTCAGCGGTTTATGGCCAAAATCTGTTACCAAGACTGCAAAGACCAATCAATTACAATCATCCGCAGTCAAAAATAATGTAACTGATACATTTACACGGATGTGCGAGTGTAAATATTCCTATGACCCATCAGGATTTAATGTTTTTGGAGAGTTTCCTGAAAATTATGTTTATATAGATAAATACTGGGTTAAGGCAAAACCTGCGAAATACTCATTTATTTTCCATAAAATTATTCCTGCCCAACCGGCTCACTGGGATATTTCACAACGACTCAAGCCCTGTTATTTTGTGGATTACCTGTATTCACACGGCAAAGGTCAAGGAACACAGGCAATTAAAGATATTGTAATGAAAAGTTTAAAAGATCCGAGAACTGAAGGCAGAGTTGTTTTACAAGCGGAAATGATTGACGGCAAAACATACCCCGCAGGCTTTTATTACAAATTAGGATTCCGATTTGCCGAGCCGGAAAACAATAAAATCATGCTAAATTGGCTTGAGAAATCCGGCAGACGCGAGGATTCTCCGAAGGTATCCGGCATGATGTTTTTGCCGTCTGAAAATATCCGTCATTGCCTGAATTATTAACGTTTACCACAGGTAATCGTCTTTTATTTTCCAATTGTCGCATAAGTATATATTGCCAAAAGAGGCCTTAAAACTTACCAATCTGGCTCGTCTTATGACTAAAAAACCGGTAAAAAATATACCGTAGTATATCCGACAAGCTTATTAGAGAGAGCATAACCTTGAAGGAAGCACTGGAAATTTTTGATATTGCAGGTTATGACCTTGTCCCCAAAAAGAGAAGTTAAATATTCTGCAAATGCTCAATTTTTAATTCGGGTTTCAGGGTAATTCCTATAACGTCTATTCTGTAACTTTTGTAATTGTGTTCTGATAAATAATTCAGGGCGCCTTTTTTAATATTTTCGTATTTTGTTTTGGTAATCGCTTCAAAAGGTATGCCAAAGGCGTCAGTTTTTCGGGTTTTAACTTCTACAAAGACGAGAGTATTTTTTTGTTTTGCAACAATATCAAGCTCGCAAAATCTTGAATAGTGAACATTACGGTCAAGAATTTCATAGCCGTTGTCTTTCAGATATTTCGCGGCAATTTCTTCTCCCATATCCCCGAATTGACGATTATTCATTGTTTTACCCCGTATCGTGCAAGCTGTGTAATATCAAGTAAAGCGTCTGCGACTTTAATTTTGCAATTATATCTGACGGGACAAATATCAATGCCACCGCGCCGCGTGTACAGAGCGCATACAAAAAGTTCGTCCCCTTCCTTCAACAAATCAAGAAGCCTTTTAAAAATCATTTCGCAGCATTCTTCATGAAAATGGTATTCCGAGCGGAAGGAACATAAATATTTAACAAGACTTATTTCTTTAATATGTTTTTGAGATTTATAGTAAATAAATACGTCGCCAAAATCCGGCTGGTGGGTTACACGACAGTTTGAGCGCAGCGAATCAAAAGTTAAATAGTGCTCAGTTGTAATATTCGTCGTTTCTGTTTCCAAAACTTGCGGATTTTCTTTAAAATTTTCTATTTTTAACTCATTTTCGTCAAAAAATCGTGCAATATTAGTAAAATTTTGAAAAATTTCAACTTTTTTTTCATTATTTGGGATGAAATATACTGTCACATCAGTTTCCAATTTTTGGCTCAAATCATTCTCTATAATTTTTTTGCATATTGCAAGACAATCTGCCGTATTTTTACCGTATTTGGTCATGTTAAAAGAATTCAAATATAGTTTCAAAGATTTTGATTCAATAATAAAAGGACTTGTACAATTATATTTCAACTTTAAAAGTCTTGTAACAGGCAGGCCGTTTTCAGTAAGACAAGAAAATTCATATGCATGCCATACATCAAAACCTGCAAACGGCAAATTATTTTCGTCAATTCCATAGTGTCTGCGGTTTTCACATCGCGGCACAGCAACCAAAAGTTCAGGGGCATAATTTAAGCTTCCCGCAACTTTTTTGCCTAAAAATTTTGATGCTATTAAATCAGTATTGGCGGTTTTTAGCACCCCCATCAGGCAATTTCCTCATAAGCAGAAGGATTATTTAATAAATCATAGTTAATTTCATTTTCGTTATCAGCAATTGCAGCAGTTACAACAGCATCTGAAGTTACATTAAGAAGAGTTCTGAACATGTCAGTAACTCTTTCAATAGTAAACAGGAACGCAAATCCTGCAACAAGCTGTTCAGGGCTTAAACCCATACCGTTAAGTATAAGCGCAATAGTAATTAAACCTGCACCTGGAATACCTGCGCAAGTGCTTGATGCAATAATCGCCAAAAGCCCGATTTGAATTATTAAAAACGGAGTAAGTACAACGCCGTAGGCTTGAGCGAGGAAGATTACAGCAACAGTTTGCAATAAAGCAGTGCCGTCAAAGTTCAATGTAGCGCCAAGAGGAAGAACAAAACTGGATATTTTATGTGAAATTCCTCGTTTTTCACAGCAAGCAATAGTTAAAGGTAAAGTTGCAGAGGAACTTGCCGTTCCGAAAGCTACCATCATGGCTTCAGCTATTGCAGAAAACAACATTGCCGCTGAAACTTTTGAGAAAAATTTTAAAAACATCGGATAAACAATAAACATTTGAATAGCAAAACCGATTAACAATACCGCGAGATATTTGGAAATACTCATAAAAATATCAATGCCAAAACTAGATATTGCGGAAGCCGTGAGAGCAAATACACCGGGAGCCGCAAAAAACATTATCCAGTCGGTAATTTTCATGGTTGCTGCAAAAACCGATTCAAAAAATGAAACAATTGGCCTGTTCACATCACCGACTTTTGCAAGCGCGACAGCAAATATTACTACAAACACAATAATCGGAACCATATCACCTGCGGCAAATGAATGAAGCGGATTACTGGGAATAAAACCTAAGAAAAGATTTAAAATATTCCCCTGCTGTTGAGCCATAGCTGCCGCAACGGAAGACTGCACTTCAGTTGCGGTATTCGCAGCAATATAGTGAGCTGCGCCAAGACCTGGCTTCATAATCAAAGAAAGAGCCGCGCCGATAATAACGGCAATTGTGGTAATAATACCGTAATAAAGTACCATTTTTGTTCCGAATTTACCGAGCTGTTTATTATCGCCAATACTTGTAATTCCGATTATTATTGCGGAAACAACAAGCGGAATAACAACCATCTGAATTAAGCGAATAAACACCTGTCCTATAAATATCAACAAATTAGAAATAAGAGTACTTGGATGACCATGCAGATAGATACCTACCAGAATACCGGCAATAATACCAAAAAATATATGCCAGTTGCGTTTGATACCCAAACCGAGAGCAATTAATATCTGCATGTGTACTTTCATAATTCACCTCTTAATTCTGATTTACCTGTCCATTATACAATCTTTTATAAAAAATTTCAATGAAATATTAAAAATATCATTTTTTCACTTGATATAAATAATAGTTTGTAATAGAATAAATTTTGCAGAATGCCTGTAAATTGAAAATTGAATAATAAAGGTCTGGATTTAACAAAAAATCGGTCAGGTAAAATTTAAGTGATACCTGGTTAAAACTTTTTGAGTCAAGGAATACGAATATTCAGAATAATGTCGTGCCTTTGGCACCGGGATGTAGCACTCTGCCGAACAAATCGATTGAGTATCGATTTGTGAGAGGTTGGTAGCGCACCTTTTTTCAAAAATTATAAAAGGTAACGAATATTCAGAATAATGTCGTGCCTTTGGCACCGGGATGTAGCGCAGCTTGGTAGCGCACCACGTTCGGGACGTGGGGGCCGCAGGTTCAAATCCTGTCATCCCGACCATTTTTAATAATGACGAGATTGTCAATAAAAGATCCCGCAATAAATGCGGGATGACGGACATTACAGTAGTAGATATCAGAAACGGTAAACTCAATTAAGCATCGTTTTGTGAGAGGTGGTAGCGTGCCACCAAATTGACAATTAAATAATAATAGATACGGAATATCCAATATGATATCGTGCCGTTTGAAAACCGAATAGGTTCACAAAAAACCAGAAGGTTACAGTTTTTTGTAAAACTTTTTTTCAAAAATTGTAAAAGGTAACGATTAACCAGAATGATATCGTGCCTTTGGCACCGGGACGTGGCGCAGCTTGGTAGCGTGCTACCTTGGGGTGGTAGAGGTCGCAGGTTCAAATCCTGTCGTTCCGAGTCTTTAAAAGCGGGGAATTCCCCGCTTTTTCTGTTATTTGATTTGAGACTATCTGATTACACACAATGCTTGTGCTACATTACCATCTCTATATGTAAGGTATGAACGGTTATTAGTTGGATCAAAATCCATTATAGAAGCTAAACTACCACTTGATTCTTGATCAGTCCAAACTCGAAAGAATAATTGTCCATTAGCAGCTACAAATGAGGGATTAAATCCTAGGCTCGCAGCTATTTCTGGATCATATGTACCATTAGGATAAATATAATCCATAATTTTCTTTAGTTCGTTTTCTGTTGCCATATTTTGTACCCCTCCACAGGTAAGGACGGCGCCTGCCCAATAATCTGAATTGCTTGAACAATTAGATATTCCAAGCTCTTTTTGTTTCTCAAGACATACCTCTTTTGATATTGGTACTGGATCAAAGGGTTGTCCAAAACATGCACCACCTATTTCAAATGCACAAACATTACCTAACTTTAATACATTTGCATTGTTCCTTAGGTCTTTGTCTTTTGTATTGGGTGCTTTAAAACCATTTGTATCATAAAGAATTGCGAGGCAAGAGGAGCCATCAAATTGGTTGCTGTATGGTTGACCTGTGCAATCCGGATTATAGGCAATTAATCCGACAGTTCCATTGGCAAATTGTGCGCCGATAATTTCTGTTCCCCAATTTTCTTGTCCAAAGTTAGATGCCATTTTAATATTAGTCATATCGATTTCTGTAGGTTCTGCATCTCCTGAGCCCCAAATGACTTTATCTTCAAAACAGGTTAGTAATTCGTCATTATTACAAATTTTGTTTATTTTAAAATATTTACCTAATTCATTAACAAAAGCCGCAGTATTTCTATGACCTGCAATGGTTTGCATAGTGTTCATGGTTTTTAAGGCTTCTTCCAGCTTCCTTTCAAAGACTTGAGCGGAAGTATTCCATGCCTTATTCTGGTAGTTAGCAACCAGTGTGGGTATAGTTAATGCAGCTACAATACCGATAATAGCTAATGTAATTAATACTTCAGCTAAAGTGAAACCAATATGTTTTAGCTGTCTGCTGGAACTATAATTATACACACCCAAATTATAGTTATGGTTAATGAAAAAGGCAAGAGAAATTGTGGAGGTTAGTCGCGCACTGTCGGATTCTGCCCCCCCCCCCTGGATGAAAAGTAGTCATAATGCGTATTTGCGTCCATTTTATACCTCCAAGTGTTTTTTAACATGTTTATTATAGCAAATTGCCTAAAAATTGTCTATAAAAATTTTACCCTTGTGTCGGTATTGAGTTTTTCTTGGATTTATTGTATTCTTACTATTAAAAAGGGGAGAGCAAATGTCAGAAGAATTACAAGAGATAAATGACGTTGTAAAAGATATAGCAATGTTTATTCAGGAAGATAAAAGTGTAAAGCCTGATTTTGAGGAGTATTTAAAAACGGTAAGCGGGTCTATGAACCTTCAGGCTGCATATTTTAATTATATGTTTGAACGTAATCTTGGTGAAGATTTGAAAAGTATTCCTGAATTGTATATTGAAAATTCTAAAAAGCTTTCCGCATCGCATAAAAAAATTGCAGAAGCGCTTAAAAAATCAGTTTCATCAGTGTTTGAAGTCAAAAAAGTTATGAAAAGCGGGTTTGAACTTTATAATGTAATTAACGAACGGATTTATAATGTTACATCACTTGTAAAAATGACTTCATTCAGGGGAGTTGGCGGCGGTCAATTTGTAATTGCGCGGATTTTCGAGTATAAAAAGGTTTATTATTTGCTTGAAATTTCGGGAGTGCTTTCTGCCAGCAGAAAAGACGATGCCCTGAGGTTTGCGGTTGCCAAAATTATAGAAAATCCCGAACTTGTTTATGAAGATAATCCCGGCAAATTAAAAGAAATTGAAAAGGATATAAAAAAGGTTCACAAGAGCTTTTTGGAATATTTCGGCACGGATGAAGTCGTCACGACCAACAAATACGCCGATGACTTAATCGGAATGTTTAATGATTATGCTGAAGGCGGCGAAAAAAACGACTGGCATGATAAGGTTAAGCTGCCGGAAGAGTACAAATTTTTTAACGTTAACGAATTCCATAATTCTTATGAGAATTTTTTGGAAAATTCACTCGGCGGATTTTCTTCTCACAGTGAGGAATAC
>CALUQQ010000083.1 GCA_944322955.1 Candidatus Gastranaerophilales bacterium | reverse complement strand
GCCCAAAACGTATTGCTTAAAATCCCACCCGTCTACACTGCCGCGCAGCCCGTTAGCTATATTCCAGATCGCTTTGTGAAGCTCTTCGCGCTCTTGTTCTTTTTTATTGTCTGCCATGATGCAACTCCTTTTTCTGCTGTTTTAGTCCAATTCCATTGAAGTGTTTTCCTGCAAATAGCGGTAACACTCGGGATCAATAAGATCCAAATGCGACTTTCAAATACTCTTTTGACTTTTCAACATATAATCGGTTTTTTGAATATATCTTATCATCCGAACTATGAATGCGTTCTTCGGCCATTCTCTTCTCTCTGTTTTTTTCTTGTTTTTTATGATACTACTTAAAACTTGACAGAAATAGTCAAGTTTATTAATTTTCTATAAAAATTTTCTTCTCTTTACAGAGCTGCTCAAAAGTGCGTTGCGCGCGGTAGTTCGGTGTCGTCTTTCCGTTTTCCCAGCGGTTGACCGTGGCAAAGCTAACACCGAAAAGCGAAGCAAATTCTGTCTGGCTCATATGTAGTTTCAGCCTGACAGTTTTGATTTGTTGTCCGATTTCCATTCGGGTTTACCTCGAAAATATAACATTATTATAACTCTCTTTTTCGGATTTGCAATAGAAGGGACAAAATCCTTTTACATAATTAAAGCGAGAAGTTTTACTCCTCGCTTACATTCAATAGTTTTAACAACCCTATGGAAAGGCGCACGCCGCTTGCCCGGGATACTTCGTCGATGATGAGCTCAAATGCGTCACGATCTGAATGTAAATCCATATCATATACTCTTTGCACGTTCGGCGATGCCGCGCTAAACAAGGATGGGCTTTTACATACCGCGCGATATTTGTATTGACCGCATCGCGCTGCACGCCGGGAATCCGCGCCGTGACATGATGGTAAATATCGTCGGTAAATATGACGTCTCAGGCCTGCATACCATTAACATATTCGTCTATACATTCAACGATCGTCATTGTATTGCCGCCTTATGTTATTATTGTTACCATTTACAGCTTTTTTTATTTATCTCTTGAATATTCAACGTGTTTACAGTATAATTATACCAGCACTTAACTTTATTATTGGTTTAGCAATAAGCTGTAGAAACAAGGAGTGGTCTTCTTTCATGAATTATGCTAAGCTATAAATATTAAAATATTCACCTTATAATTTAATTGTAGGAAGACATATCAATTCGGGGGACTATAATGGACAAAAAAACTGTCGGAAAATTTTTAAGAGAATTAAGGAAGGAAAAAAATTTAACTCAGGCTGCGTTTGCGGAGAAGTTCAGTGCTTTTTGCGGGATAGAAGCGAGCGGCGGATTTTCTTGTGCGGCAATCAGCAAATGGGAACGCGGCGAATCCCTTCCCAACATTCAAAACTTGATCGATATCGCCAAATTTTACGAGATAACCGTTGATGAAATATTAGAGGGATGTCATTATGCACCTATCGACTATAATCAGCTTTATTTAGGCGAATATTACCGTAAAACTAAAAATAGATCTGGCCCCTTCGACTTTGTTCAAGAAACAGGAGGGTTGTTAGCCGATCTCATAGAAATTCAAATATATGCAGAGAACCGTTACCGTACGCTACTTCCTGAACTGGGACACAACGCTATATCGCGTATTGATGAAGAGGAATTTGATTTTTTATGTATATCCTTTTTTAAGCAATATTCTGTTATAGAAAACGGAGAGCAAAAAATAAAGCCTTTTACTTCCGATGCGTTAAAGAATATAAAACTTGATGTAAAAAAGATCACTAATTCCTTGTCCGCCTGCTCGGATGAAGAATTGCTTTTTGAGATCAACCGTCGATATTGCGTATGTAATTGTATGCCAATGGAAGGAACGGCTGTCAATATGCGGTTTGCAAATAATAGGTGCGACCCTATCGAATATGTGGCGTTATTCCATTCACAACAAGCCTATTACAAATTTGTCGACTCCCTTTTGCCCTGGGATAAAGACGTGCTTTTGGCAGAAGCGTTGAGATATAACGAATACCTGAAAGATATTTACGAAGAAGAGATTACCTTATACTACGGCGAAGACGATGTAAAAGGCTTTATAAAAATGTTGATTGAATGCGGTGCGACAATCAACCATACGATAAGATATACCATACAACGCGAAACAATAAATATTGCAGAAGAACTTGCCAGATTGTATGCGATGTTCTATGCCCCTACAGTAGTTTATGATACGGCAAAAAAACAATTTGCAGAATTGGATTACTACCCTACGCCAGATACGCCTGTTGCCACTCCTTCTCTTAAAAAGGAATATGAAGACTTAGAGCAAAGATTGCTTGACGGAGAAAATGAATTGGAATATCAATATACAATACTCAGAGGCAAAAGCATTTATGAAATTACTTACCAGGAATATTTGCAAGGGCGTGACGAAAAACTTACCCATGAACTTTATGAAAATCTGCAGGTATTAGATATCAATAGAATAAAAAGCGAATATTTTGTTGAAAGTGAGGTAATAAAGTGAGCGAATTTACTAAACAGATAATGGAAAACTACAATATATCTCAAAAAGAATTGGCCTCCATTTTAGGGATAAGCTCCGCCGCAATCAGTCAATGGAAGAGCGCAGAAAACATCAGCATAGAAGTACTGTATAAACTTTCGCGTTTACTGCAAGTGTCCGTCGATGATTTGTTGTCGCAAATTCCTCTCGATACTTCTTCCGTGGAGAAACGGCGAGAAGAATTCGGATGGTTACGCTCATTTAAGATAGCGACGGCAATAGCTATGAACGACAACAAAGTATTCGCTTTTTTTACTGCTTATAAAAAATTAAAAAATTGCTTTTTTGACCTGTTTTACAGGCGTATTACAGGTAAACTACGCAATAAAGAGCAAGATGAGCTTGACTATTTATTTTCTTTTTATACGTTTGACGCTACCGCAATAAAAGAATATACCAATGAAGAAGTTGCACTTGCTTCCATATCACGCATCGGTAATAAAAAAGCAATGATTTGGGAGCTTGAACAAGTATACAAATGCTCTCTAAAGCTGCCCTGGAAATCTTGTTTTGAAACCGGTGACGAAAAAATATATCTTGCCGCATACGATTGTCTGAATTCTATTGTAAAAGATGAAATCGTGACGGCATTCAGATATATTAACTATCGGTGGCTTCCCCGCTTATATAAAAAAATGAACAGAACGGAATTGTCAAAGTATATTCAACATATTGTATTTGAAATGATAAACCGAGACGGTCAGGTTCGCTATAACGTCGGACACGATTTAAAACACTATTACGGTTCGCCGCAAAAAGGAAAAGAAGACAAATTAAAACTGATCTCTTTTCCCGTTCCTCATATCAGCAGCACAGAAAATAAAAAAGTGTTACGCGTACTCGACCAATGGAATGAAGCAGAGAAAATACTTTTAAATATAAACGGAACCATTACCGCCACAACAGCAACAGGCAATAAAACGATACATTACGCGGAATATATTAAAACGATCGATACGGAAGAAATGGACAGGATCAAAACGACTCAAATCGCCGTTGCAGAAAAAATGTCTGTTCATAAACCTCTTGCTTATTGGAATTTGGTCAAAAACAATAAAATTTGGGTAGCGCCATCGTTTGAATAGTGCGAAAAAGGAGATTCGTATGAAACTTACAATTGGAAATTCCATCAGAAAAAAATCAATGCTTGTCGGGAACGAAGAATTCCCTAAAATTTTGGCGAGCATAGGAGCAAGCAATACAAGCGACAGTTTGGATATCGAAATCAATAAAGCGCAAATCGCCAAAAAATACGGCGCGGATATTATCATAGACCATACCTTACTCCCTACTTACAACGAGATACATAAAAGGCTTCTCGACAGTATCGATTTACCTCTATCGACGATTGCGGTATATGACAGAGCTGCGGACGTGCTCTACGGCGACAATAAACCGTATTTTACGGAGGAGGATGTTATAAACAGCATTGAAGATAAAGCCAAACTGGGCGTTGACATGCTTACCATTCATGCGAGTGTTTTAAAGGAGGATCTGTCATACTTTAAAACCGGTGGTCGTATCATTTCCTGTACAAGCCGTGGCGGAACCATGGTTCTTACTAATATCAAAAAAACAGGAAAAGAAAATTTCTATTTTACGTATTTCGACGAAATTCTTAAAATAGCAAAAAGGTATCGCGTTACGTTGAGCTTGGGTTCCGTTTTCAGACCGGCTACTATCTACGATGCTATTCATAACAATCAGAAATATTGGGAAGAGATAAAAAGAAATGCCGCTCTTGTCAAACGAGCAACCGATATGGGTGTTGGAATTATGGTAGAAGGAATCGGGCATTGTCCTATCAATTTAATCCCCTCTCTTGTAAAAAAATCCAAAGAAATTTTAAATGCGCCATATCGGGTATTAACCGTTGCTACAGACTGTGGGTTGGGCTACGACCACGTTACGTCCGCAATAGCCACCTCTTCCGCCGTAAGCGCCGGGGCTGATTTTGTAACGGCAGTATCCAGGTCCGAGCATCTGGGATTACCGTCGGTTGAGGATGTAAAAGAAGCGGTTATTACTGCTAAAATAGCGACATATGCGGGATATATCGCAAGGACGGGAAACGTTTCATTGGATAAAAAGATGGCAGAAGCACGCAACAAAGTGGGTTGTAAGGGCTCAATAGATTGTGCGATCGTTCCGAAGATGACAGAAGAAGAATTACATAAGCACAAAATTGAAAGCGATAAGAAATGCACAATGTGCGGACCTTTTTGCGCTTTGAAAAGCGGAGATGCCTTAAAATGATATATACCGCCAATACGAAGAAAGAGAGCAGGACTTTAATCAAGAAACTGAAATTGAATACCGTTCCGGAAATTTTTGTCGATAAATATCAATTCGATAAAATTCAATCATTTTTTATGAACAATAAAGCAGACTTATATGTAATTCGCCATGCCAACAAAATAAATTCGCATTATGAATATGTAAAAAATTATGAGGAATATATACAAGTTATGAACAAATTTTCAACACATATTATCGTTGCGGTTTCGATAAATGCCTATAAAAACAAGGTACTGTTGGGGGCAATACAAATTGACGGCGAAACTATAAGAATTTGCGCTACAATGAATGAAAAACTGGATCATAGAACAATGTATAACGGAGATGCGGAATTTAATTTTAAAACGGACATTTTCGATAAGAAGTTAAATGATATACCGCAGATAGATTTTTTATTACAATACATACAAAAACATAATTTGTACGGACTTACGATTGAATTTACAATTTACGATCGACCTGTCGGATGCAATAATGAAAAAATATTGATCAACGAATTAAGGAACTATTGAGTTTTGAACATACTTTAAATTATATTACAATGGTTTTCAGACATGTCCATTAAAACGGATATCTTGAACTCTGCGCTATACTTTTTAAACTTACTTCAATTTTTGCCATAAAAATATGCACCTCAAAAAGCGTCTAACTCTTGGGATGCATATCTGTTTACACTATTACTTATTATTTACTTCCGCTAAAACAGGTAGTATAAACTCTTTCGAAAACAAGTTGTTTGAAAAAGCACATTGGGTCGGAATATATTTTTTATCCCCCACCACCAAAGTATCATCCGAATTTTTTTCTGCATTGTTATTTTTTAATAAGTCAACATATTCTCTTGCCAACAAATACGTTATATTTTCGGAGTACGGCAATTCGTGTGTTTGAATTTTCGGAAAACTTTTATCCTTATTTCCGAATTTCATTTTAGCCATCAGGAGTAAAGATTTCTGTGCCGTCTCTGCCGTGTGAACAATTTTTATGATGTTTTTAATATCAAAACATCTGCCCTTTTTATTTCCTATCGCATTTTTGAAGTAATTATCATTTAACGCAACTTTAAAGTCGAAAAGCAGAGTATTCTGCTGATATTTTGCATAAACCTCATAAGACGTCAGCGCGTAATAAATTTGCTTGAATTTCATATTATCCAAACTATATCCCTTTCGATAGAAAAAATCTTGTGGGGCCCCTCTTTTTTTCGCAAGATCCCACAATTTATGGATTTTGAACACCGCCTTATTTTGCGCTACATCATAAGCATGCTTGGGCAACACGCTATTTGCGGGTTGGCTACCTTTCTTAGGGTGTTTTGGCGTAAAGAATTGATCGATTGCGTAATCGTAATACATATGAAACTCTTCTTTCTTCTTTTCGCTACCTCTTACATAAGTACATTGTACTAAAATTCCGATAACAGGGATATCGAAATTGCATGTAAAATAGCCAGCTTCTTTTCTTACAAAGCTTTCCATTTCCCCATATACACTACGCAATGAATTCGAAATGAATTCATCATTTTCCAATATGGAAATTTTCGAATTGCGAGCTTTATTCAATAATTCCTTAAAAACCGCTTTGGTCATACAGGCATCATCTAAACTTCTGTGCGGTGTATAAGTCTCTTTATGTATGACCAACTCGTCATACAAAGATTTTAACCCCTTTTTTATATTTACAGGTAACAAGCTTTTTGATATTTTAAATGTATCAAGATAGTTAAAATCTATCGGTTCAAAGTGATAACGTTCACATTCGTCAATTAAATACTGTACGTCAAAATCCGTTCCATGCCCGACTACAATTGTTTCCACATCTTCCAATAAATCTTTGATTTTGTGATAAAACGCCTTAAACCCCTCTTTGTCTTGAGTGACTATCCGCTTCCATTCCCAATTATTATCTGTCTTCGTTTCTTCTTGAGGATTTATAAAAATGTCTTCTTTGAAGATTTCATTAAAATTCTCATCCGTCAATACGTAGCCGAACGATACGATTCTGTTGTTGATGGTTTTTGCAGTAATTGTTTCGATGTCGAAAAATAAGTACTTCATATTTTCTCCTCCTGTTCTTCGTGCGTACATTTTAACATGAAACTTGTTTTAAATATACAACAATGATCTTAACATTTTGCTTAATCAATATTTTTATTAAGTAGTAGTATAATAGCAAAATAAAGGTTGTAAATTCTGCATTGAAAGTGAACTACGAAGTCTGGACAAAATTACATCTGATTGTTGGCTTTGAAACTGGACACAATCCTTTTGTTAGAATTATTGCCATATCAAGAAAGTTCCTTCTTACAGATGTACCACAACCTAAGAATGCGTTTTTTTCGGTATGCTTGCCCAATGCGCTTCCAAGATGGTTCTCAACTTTCTCTGCAGCCTTTTCTGATCCCGTTCAAGAGAAGCGATCACCTGTTGCATGGCGGTGCGTATTTCTTTTTTTCTTGTCTTGGCGGCAATGCGCTGTGCATAGGAAAGCTCCCAGCGAATGCGGTGCAGACTGTATTTTCGGCTTAGGATCTCGTCCAAATAAAAGTCATACGTCATCTTGCGGCGATGGGCAAGTTTTTCGATGGCGCGTTCCATCCCGTGAAAGACGTTACCCGTGGGCTCAGACATCACCATCACACGCCGTTCCAATTCGAGGATCACGCGCAGACAAAGCATTTGCATTCCTTTCGGCTCGTCCCTGAATCGCTGATCAAAAA